>CBFHWY010000030.1:11628-29128 GCA_965659675.1 Salibacteraceae bacterium
AAAGGTCTGGAAGAATCCGTCATCAACCCTGCCTTAAGCCTTAAATACGCGCTGAATTTTGAATATGCGCCGGTGGAAGAGAGTTATACCGCTCTTGAGGTGGGGATGAATTTTGATCTTTTTTACCAGCCAGTAAGGATCATGGTCTTCGACAATGATCAAAGAGCCTTTTTAACTTTGTATGCTAATTTGCAATTCGGAAAAAAATACCTGAGATAGTTACGAGGAATGAGTGAAGTATTGGAAAAAGTAGAGGAGAAGATCAAACCGGGAGAATTAAACTCACTTGGCTTTAAGCGCAAACCTTCATGGTTGCGAGTGAAACTCCCAACAGGAGAAGAGTACAAGAAGGTCAGAGAGATCGTATCTGAACACAAACTCCACACCATTTGCGAAAGTGGAAATTGTCCGAATATGGGAGAATGTTGGGGGGCAGGAACAGCCACTTTCATGATCCTGGGGAATATTTGCACCCGTTCATGCGGTTTTTGTTCAGTGGCCACGGGCAGACCAGATAATGTTGACCCTTTTGAGCCCCTTCGCGTAGCGAAATCAGTTAAACTGATGAGCGTAAAGCATTGTGTGATCACTTCCGTTGACCGCGATGACCTGAAGGATGGTGGATCCATTGTTTGGGCCGAAACCGTGAAGGCAGTGAGAAGACTAAGTCCTGAAACGACGCTTGAAACGCTGATCCCAGATTTTAAGGGGAAATGGGACAACCTGCAAAGGGTGATCGATGTCGCACCTGAGATCGTAAGTCATAATTTGGAAACGGTGAGAAGACTGACCAGAGAAGTGCGCATCCAGGCAAAGTATGATCGCAGTTTGGAAGTATTGTATCGCCTGAAAAAAGGCGGAATGAAAACAAAATCGGGTGTAATGCTAGGTTTGGGAGAAACAGAGGATGAGGTGATCGAGACCATGGACGACCTTCGCTCAGTGGGCGTGGATATCCTAACCCTTGGTCAATACCTTCAGCCCACCCCAAAGCATTTACCGGTGCAGGAGTTCATCCACCCTGAAAAATTTGCTGAATACAAAGAAATTGGATTGGAGAAAGGATTTCGTTTTGTGGAAAGCGGTCCGCTCGTTCGCTCATCATATCATGCCGAAAAACATCTTTTCTGATAGAAATCGAACCTTTAGATAAAATGACTGTCCTATTATCAAATGCTAAAAAAAGACAGGCATTTTCTTAATATATTGCAACACTTTTTGAAAGAAAACAGACTTATGAAATCAATTTGGAAATTAGGACTAGGATTTGCAGTAATCGGCTTGATCGCGATCAGCCTTTCATTCTTTTCTAAAAGTCCTTCATCAAGCTACACTCCAAGACAAGATAGTGAGCAGTCTAATGACATCAATGGCGCCCTCGATTGGTATACCATGATGCGAAGTGAAGTGAACACAGGTAAGATCAACTATGAATTGATCGACCAGGTAAGAGATCAGATTAGAAGAGTTGATGCTGCAAAAAGAGGAGCATCAAATCTGAGATACTCTTTTATGGGTCCATCTAACGTTGGAGGTAGAACCCGCGCCATTTTGGTGGATATGGATGATTCCCAAAGACTTTATGCTGCTGGTGTTTCAGGAGGTCTGTTTATTAGCGATAATGGAGGTAATACCTGGACCACCGATTGGTCTTTTAAAGAATCACTTTTGATCAGTTCCATTTGCCAAACTTTGAATGGCGACATTTACATGGGAACGGGTTGTAGCCACGAACAAGGCAGACAAGGTGGAGGACCTGGCGCACCAGGAGTTGGGGTATATAAGTCTACAGATAAAGGTGAAACCTGGACACTACTTGAGTCTACAGAAACCTGGAATGAGGTGAACCACCTGGAGGCACACCCGACTCAGGAAGGAGTTGTTTTTGCAGCTACAGGAAATGGCTTGAGAGTTTCTCAAGATGGAGGAGCAAGTTGGGAGAATCCTATGTATGTAGATCCAAGTTGTACCATTCCAAGGTCTGGAGAGTGTCAGCACGTACAATTCAATTCTGATGGTAGCCGCGTTTTTGTGGGTATGAACGGAACCATGTTCCAATCAGATGCTCCATTGAGTTCATGTACATACGAAGCAGTTGGTGCTCCATTCCCAGGTTCTTCTGAAAGAATTATGATCGCTACAACAGTAGCCGATGACAATATTGTTTACGCAGGATGTATCAACCCGGCAAATGCTGCACTTTATGACTTATATCATTCTAAAGATGGTGGAGACACCTGGGCATCAATGGATCCTAATGTACCTAGATCAAGTCCAAACTACGACCACTTTGGAGAAAGTAGAGGATATGGCCAGGGATGGTACGACTTCTCATTTGCTGCTTCTCCTGCTGATGCTAACATCCTTTTTGTAGGTGGTGTTCAAATGTGGAGATACGATGGAAACTGGACACTGGCTGCTGCTGGTGGAGGGCGATTCGGAATGCATGTGGACCACCACACCATTGCATATGATCCCAACGACCCCAATGTGGTTTATTTTGGTCATGATGGCGGTATTTCCAAATCATTGGATGGTGGTTATACCTTCTTCGATATGGATAACATGTACCAAACCACACAATTCTACGGCATAGACATGACGACAGATGGAGTTGTGATGGGAGGAACGCAGGATAACGGAAACCTCGTTGTAGACCCTTCTGTATTCGGAACTCCAGACTTCGCCTTCAGTGTAAGTAATCAGGGAGTCACCAATGGAGATGGTTTTGATGTTGAGATTTCAAACATCGTTGATGCCAAATTTACCACAGCACAAAGCAGTTCTGCCGGAAGGTCTAGAATCATGGACTCGCAAGGAGCAGGAATTGTAGATACTACAGATGGAACAGGTTTATTTAATACGGTGATCAAGCTATGGGAATCTGACAACGATATTTATAGCAGAGACTCAATTACCTTCACCGTTGATACAAGCGATCAGGTATTTGCCGTTGCAAACGGATCTCAGAAGCAATTTACAGGAACTATTGAGCCTGAGCAGGCAAGTGCCGAAGTGGTCTACAACTCCGTATATGTGAGTGCTGGAGTAGCTCGAGCAAATGATTTTGATGGAGATGGAATCCTTGAAGGAGACGGAACGGGAACAGTTGATCCAGCCACAGGAGTGGTTTCTGTAACATGGGATGTTACCCCTCCAACCAATACGCAAATCAAGATTCACTATACCGCAAACTACAAAGCGGGTGAAGTATTAAATCTCTTGAGTAATACAGAAAACTTACCAGTGAGACATGTCTTGAAATTTGATATTGGTCCTGGAGATCAATTAAAAGTTCAGGATCCTGTTCAATCTTTATTGGCATTGAATACGGGATGGAATCCGAGTACACAGCAAGCTGCTAGTGGTGTGATGGTAACTCGAAATGCGCTTCGTTTTAATGAAGATATTCGATGGACTTTCATTCCGGGTACACGTCAGGCAACCTGCATGGAGTTCTCGCCAGATGGAAGACACCTCTACATTGGAAGTGGGAACGGTGTTCAACGTGTTTCAGGAATGGAGAACATTTATTACCCAATGAACAATCAAGATGTTGCCAATGCAGTATCGGTCACTTCCATTTACAATGGAGGTCCGGTTTCAGGCATTTCCATTAACCCAGCAGACCCAAGTCAGATGTTGGTTGCTTTAGGGCAATATGGTAGAAACACAAATATCGTTGAGCTGAATAATATTGAGAACAGAACGTCTGCTGATGCGGGCAGAAGTGTTCAGGGAGACCTTCCTGCTATGCCGGTATTTGATCCTGAGTATAATGTGAATAATCCAAAACAAGTTGTGATCGGTACAGATTTCGGGGTATATGCCACAGAGGATATCACACAAGTACCTACAGAATGGACACACGAAGTAACTGGATTTGCTCACGTACCTGTTTACGATGTGCGACAGCAACAGTATGATGGTGCGAGTAACTACGGAACTTTCTACTTCGGCACACACGGTCGCGGTATCTGGAAGTCGGAAAGTTTAGTTGGACAGATCGAGCATGATAACTTCAATGATGAAGCTTTCATTGGTGATCTTTCTATCTATCCTAATCCAATGGTAAATAGTGGAACGATCGGGTTGAATAGCAATAAAGCCAAAGAGCTCGACATGAGGATCTACAATATCAAAGGAGATCTTGTGAAGTTCGTTCAGGATGTTCCCATTCAGGAGGGAAGAAATGAGATTCCTCTGAATGTGAGTATGCTTAAGCCTGGTGCTTATATCATTAGCCTTGAAAACGATTCGGAGAGAAGCGTTTCCAAGTTCATGGTAAGCCGATAATTAACTAAGATTTAAACAAAGGAAAGGCTGTCACAATGTGATGGCCTTTTTTATTTTTGGAACTATGGGAAAAACTAAAGTTGCCATAAATGGCCTTGGAAGGATCGGAAGAAATCTTCTGAAACTATTACTGCAGGAAGAGCAATTGGAAATTGTTGCTGTGAACGATCTCGCTAGCGCAGAAACGCTTGCTCATCTCATCAAGTACGACTCGATTCATGGTCGTTTTAATGGTGAAATTAAAAGTGAGGAGAACAGCTTGATCATTAATGGCAAAAAGATCAACTACTACTCTGAACGAGACCCGGAGCATCTTCCCTGGAAGGAATTATCCGTTGATATAGTTGCCGAATGTACGGGGCTTTTCAGAACGGCTGACACCATGAATAAGCACATCATTGCAGGGGCAAAAAAAGTGGTGCTATCTGCCCCAGCTAAAGGAGAGGTAAAATCAGTTGTACTTGGCGTAAACGATCATATTTTAGATGGCTCTGAAAGCATACTTTCCAATGCTTCGTGTACGACCAATTGTGCCGCTCCAATGGTCAAGGTGCTTGATGAACTGGTTGGAATAGAAGATGCCTACATCACCACCATACATTCTTACACTTCTGATCAACGCCTACATGACGCCCCACACTCCGACCTCAGAAGAGCCAGGGCAGCCGCCATGTCGATCGTACCCACTACAACTGGTGCGGCCAAGGCCATCACCAAGATCTTCCCACACCTCGATGGCAAAATGGGAGGCTGTGGTATTCGTGTTCCCGTTCCTGATGGCTCTTTGACCGATATTTCCTGTATCGTGAATCGAGACACCTCGATAGAAGAAGTGAACGAGGCCTTTAAAAAAGCAGCTCAGACTGAACTAAAAGGCTATTTGGAGTACACTGAAGATCCTGTGGTTTCAATAGACATTGTTGGTAATCCTCACTCCTGCATATTTGATGCACAACTCACTTCTGTTTTGGGAAGAATGGTAAAGATCGTGGGGTGGTACGATAATGAAATGGGCTACTCTAATCGATTGGCGGAGTTGATTCTTAGGCTGGCAGCTTAAGCTCCTTCTCAAAAGCTTTTAACTCAAGATTGTCTCCATCAAACACCGCATAGGTATTGTAATGCAGCCACTCTCCGAGGTTAATGTATCGACTCTTTTCCCCTACTTTGAGATCGAGCGGAAGATGTCGATGACCAAAGATGAAATAATCGTAGTGATTTTTGTTTAGTTCTGCTTGACAGTACTGATACAGCCACTCCTTCTCAGCACCCTCGAAGATCTCATCAGCGGTTGCATTGGCAAGGCGGCTTTTTTGGCTGAATGATTGCGCCAACCAGATCCCAAAATTGGGATGAAGTCGGGCAAAGAGCCATTGGCACAGCTTATTGGCAAATACTTTTTTGATGAACTTGTATCCGTGATCACCCGGGCCCAATCCATCACCATGTCCGATCATGAATTTTTTTCCATTCCACTCCCTCTCAATAGGCTCACGGTATAATTGCACACCCAGCTCATCAGGTAGGTAATCAAAGATCCACATATCGTGATTCCCTGTGAATAGGTGAATCGGAATTCCTCGATCACTTAATTCAGCAAGTTTACCCTGCAGACGAACAAAGCCTTTTGGAATTGCGCGTTTGTACTCAAACCAGAAATCAAAAACATCACCAACCAAAAAGATCTCTTGAGCATCTGCTTCAATAGACTCCAGCCAGCGAACGATTCGTTTCTCTCGCTCCCTACTAGGCTTTCCAGCAGGAACTCCAAGGTGAAAATCAGAAGCAAAATAGATCTTCTTTGACTCTTCTAGTTTCAAAATTCTATTCCGTCAATTAGCTTGAATGGATTCAGCTTGTTCAAATGCAAAGTAAAACGAATCTGTTCAGGTGAAACAAGGTAAACACCATTACCCTGATGTCCAGCCTGGGCAACAATCGGCATATAAACAGTGCATATCTCCGGTATTAAGCTGAGATATACCCCAGCATCAAAATAATTTCTGGTGTTTTCAAGTTCAGCAAGCACAAGATTTGAAAATAATCCGAGTCCAAGAATTGGAAGATCAAATTCCACACTGACACCCAATAACTCACTTGCATTGGGACTATCTCGAAATCCTGTTTTTATGCCTCCATGGTTGAATTGACGCTGCCGCGACCAAAATGAGCTTACCCCTGCCCTATCCAGAAATAACTGATTAAAGGCGTAATCGTAATCTCCATTCTGGCCGCTGATGTTATAATCAAAATTAGGTCCTCGTGTATTATCCCATGTAGCTCCTAAGAACAATCTTGTTTTCAGCCTATTGCCTTTTCGATTATATGCCATTGAGGTCTGATAACTGAAATCTGTATTGAACAAACCCTCGGAAAAGGCGGAGTTAAAGACTAATCGTTGCTTGCTTTTACCATTGTCTCTATCCATCATATGACTCACGAATCCAAAAGCATCCAGCTCTTCAGTGCCATAAAAATCAGATAACACACTATTGTATAGAACAACAGCTTCTGCCCGGCTAAAGAATTGCCATTTTGAATTGTCTTTTGCTTCATTGTGTCTGATCTCAATAAATGGGGCTAATCTGATATAGTCCTGAATCAACAGATCATTATTTGCATCTAAAACAGGCAGAAATCCAGACCAGGAAAATCGCCGTGCATTAATTCCATACTGCAGATCAGAAAGTCCCTTTTTTAATGGTTGTTGATTCACCCGAAGCTGTGCAATACCCGTTAATCGATTTGAGTGAAATGCATACATGGGAGTGATGTTCCATTCTAGCTTCTTTTGATATAAAGCTCGATTATAGAAGTTCCATCCTATCATTGAACCATCAGCGCCATTATAGCCATAGGCAGGAAAATGATACACCTCAGACCTCTCCGGTGATTCTAATGCTCCAAGGAACTTAAACGCCAGGGGTTCGGTTGACTTAAATAAACCCGATGTTTTGACCTGATCATTCTGTTTATTGTAATCAGGAATGCGGTTATTTGGATCGATCTTCAGCTGGTCTCCTTCGCCATTTAAGACCAATGCTCCAGCTCTTGACCATTTAGCATCGATCACCGAGTCATTTTGCAATAGGGCAACCTCTACTGGAAAATCAAGCCCTGCCTTTTGCTTCAATTTGAGCTCATGAACACCCTCTTTTGATGATTTGAGCTTGAGTTTCTGATCAAGTTTATCTGTATGCTCAAAGCTGTCAAAGAACCAGGCAAGATCTTTTCCACTTTTTTTTTCAAAGCTTGCTTTTAGATCCTCTGGCCCAGGATGCTTAAAACGCCATTCATCAAAGTAGTTTTTCAGGCATTGATCCATGGTCTCTTTACCCAGATATTCCTGGAGATAGCGAAACCAAAGTGCCGTTTTGGAATAAACGATCGCTCCATAATTTAAAGATTTATAGTCGGCACTGTGAAGCGAAATAGGTTGATCGGAGTTCCTTTTAGCACTCAGGAAATAAAGCAGTTGATGATAAGAGTAGTGTGTAAAATCCTCCAGTTGTAATGGCCTGGCCACTTTTTCAGGGATCTCAAATCCTCCGCCAGAATACTTGGTTTCCATGTATCGGATCTCACAATAGCTATTCATGCCTTCGTCCATCCAGGGATAATCACGCTCGTTCGACCCAAGCATTCCATAAAACCATTGGTGACCGGTTTCATGCATGATCACTTGCTCGAGTAGTATATCAGAATTTGCACTACCGATGACCGTAATATTTGGATACTCCATACCCGCACCAGCGCTTAGAGCTCCCTCAACCGCGGTCATCTGATCATAAGCATAATCTCCATTCCAAAGTGAGTAATAATGAATGGCGTCGTTCAAGTATCCTGTAGCCTTTTCCCACTCTTTTCCGCCTTTTGGAGAGAACATTGCCCAGGTAGTGACCTTCCTACCTGAATTGGGTAGACTTACTTCAGATTTCATGACCCGATAGCGCTTATCACAAAACCAGGCAAAATCGTGCACATTTTCAGCCTTGAATTTTAGTGTTTTAAAATCATTGGATGATTCAGGAAATTCAGCTGTCCATTCTTCCCAGAGCTGCTTATCAGGCTTTACCGTGCTAAGTGAATCAAGCCACTGTGTTTCAGATTCTGTCATCAAGTTACCACTGGCTCCAAGAACATAGTTTAATGGCACACTGATCTCAACATCAAAGGATCCATATTCAGAATAGAATTCACCCTGGGTAAGGTATGGCATAGCATGCCAACCTTCATCATCATAAACTGCAGGTTTAGGGTACCATTGCGTGATCTGGTATTGTTGTTCAATGTGGCCTAGTCTGGAAAGTCTACCAGAGGGAATCTTAACTCTGAATGGCGTACTCACACTGATCTTTTCCCCTGGATTCAAAGCTCGATTCAGCTTTAGCATAGCTATATCAGGTGCATCAGATTCTTGCTCCCATTCAACCGACTTTCCATCCACCTTAAAATCGAGGCTATCGATGTAACCAATGATCTCTTCTCTCGGAAAACTCAAATCGAAGTTCCCGTCTCTGGCCAATTGTGCTTCTAGTGCCGTCCCTTTTCCCTTGTAAGCGTTAGGCCACAGATGAAAATAGAGCTCATTCAAGGTGTCCGGAGAATTGTTAACGTATTCGATCTTTTCAGTAGCATGCAGGAAATGCCCTTCATCATCAAGTCGAACTTTGATCTCATAGTTGACTTCTTGCTGAAAATACTGTGCTTCTGTTGAAAGCGACAATAAGAGAAGGAGGGTTGAAGTGATGTATCTCAAGAGCGGTAGATTGATTCGATCAGATCTTTGTATTTCGCATTGATCACCTTTCTTTTCAGCTTTAAGGTTGGGGTCAGCTCCTCGGTTTCCACCGTCCATGGCTCCGATATCACTTCGAATTTCTTGATCTGTTCCCATTTTCCAAACCCTTTGTTATAATGATCCACTTCCTCCTGGATCCGGTCAACGAATCGCTCAGTGGTGATCACTTCTTTTATGTCCTTAAACTCGATCTCGTGTCGACGCGCCCATTCTTCAGCAAATTCCATGCTTGGAACAATCAAGGCAGCTGGGTGCTTCTCCCCTTCTCCTATGACCATGACCTGTTCAATAAAACGAGATTCCTTGAATTTATTTTCCATTAGCTGAGGCGCAATGTACTTTCCTCCGGAAGTTTTAAAGATCTCTTTCTTTCGATCCGTGATCCTCAAAAAGCCATCGGCCAACTCACCAATGTCTCCAGTGTGGAACCAGCCTTCGTCATCAATCACTTCTTTCGTGAGGTCATCGCGTTTGTAGTAGCCCATCATCACATTTGGTCCCTTGACCAGGATCTCGCCATCATTGGCGATCTTCACCTGTACCCCTGATATCGGTCTTCCTACAGTACCGATTCTCACGCCATCATTTTCAGCACAGTTCACCGATACAACGGGGGAGGTTTCTGTCAAACCATAACCCTCCATAATAGGTATTCCGGCTGCAAGGAAGATTCTTGCAAGCCGTGGCTGTAATGCGGCAGAACCACTAGCAACCGCCTGAGCTCTTCCACCTAAAGCTTCTTGCCATTTACTGAAGATCAATTTTCTCGCAATGGCTAGTTGAGCGCGATAAAAGATATTCTTTCCGTGGATCTCATACTTATTCCCAACAGCAACCGCCCAGAAAAAGAGTGCTTTCTTGATGCCCGTGAGGTCAGAGCCTTTTGCGATGATCTTATCATATACCTTCTCCAGCAATCTTGGAACTGCAGTGAAAACATCGGGCTTCACCTCTCTTAGGTTGTCGCCAATGGTTTCAAGACTCTCAGCGAAATAAATGGATACCCCTGTTAGAATGTAGAGGTACATCAGCATGCGTTCATAAATATGGCATACGGGTAAAAAGCTCAATGCCGTGGCATTGGCATCCACAGGTAGCCGCTCGTTACTGGCAATTGAGTTACTTGCAATATTCCAATGCGAAAGCATGACCCCTTTTGGTGTTCCAGTAGTACCACTGGTGTAGATGATGGTCGCCAGATCGTCAGATTTTAGCTCAGATCTTCGTTTATCTACCTCATCCTGGTCTCCATCTTTTCCCAAATCTAAAACCTCTTTCCAGTTCTTGATGCCGGGAACCTCTTCGATGATATAAAGTTCTTTTAGGCTGGGAATGTCTTTCCTAACCGCATCTACTTTATCGTAGAGTTCTTTGTCCGACACAAAACAATAAACCACCTCGGCATGGTTAAAGATGAATTTATAATCCTCTTCAGAAATCGTGGGATAAACCGGCACGTCGATGGCTCCTACCTGCAGGATTCCCAGATCGAGCATGTTCCATTCCGGACGATTGTTTGAGATCAATGCGATCTTATCTCCAGGCTGAACACCCATCTTGAACAATCCCTTGCTTACGAGATTTGCTTTATCAATAAAATCCTGCGTACTGTGTTTTACCCATTTGCCATCTACCTTGGCGCAAAGGGCATCTTCCTGCGGAAAATGCTCAAGTTGGTAGTAGGGAATGTCAACTAAAGTTTTAATACCATCGAACATAGCTTCTGTGATTTCTTCTTTCTCAAATATAGTCCAATCTGTCAGTTGGCAAAGACTTGCTCTCCCCTCACCCAGGTGGATCGAACTTCGATCTCTTCCATTTCAGTGGCATCCACCTTTAATGGGTTCTGATCCAAAACAATAAAGCTGCCGTCTTTATTGGGCTCAAGCGTTCCGAACTGATCTTCTTTTCGTCGAGCTAAAGCTGCCCAGGAGGTCATGCTTCGCAGGACCTGCTCATTGTTCAACTCATGACCTTGAATGCGCATTAGCTCAGCCATGGTTTTCCAGGGGTCATTGGCGGTCATTGGCATTGAAGTACCAACAGAGATCATTCGATTCTGCTCAAACAAGCGCTGTACAGGAAAATAGATCAATGAATCAGGGTATTCCAGATCCGCCTGGAACTGTTGAGGACATAAACCGGGAATAATCGTGAATTTTTTGAATGCGGGAAGATGTCTTTCTTTCATAAGGTGAGCATTTTCAATTCTCCATCTCAGATCATTCACCTCAGAAAGGAATTCTTCAGCAAGTTCAAGGGTTTGCTCAAAAGCATAAGCGGTGAATGTGTGAAATATTACTTGTTTGCCATGCTCCTTCAACAACAATAATCTGTTTTTAAGACTCTTTTGTCCATCCCCAACATAAATGGTCATGTAGAGATTCATTCCAAGAAGATCAAGCTGTGATACGGAATCCCTGTAATCAATGAGATACTTGAAGTTCTCGGCATTGTATGCCAAATGCACACTCAGATCCATGTCCTGAGGATTGTCCTCATAGTAGCTTTTTAAATATCTGAAAGCATCGCTTTGGAGGCCGAGGTTTGAACTGGCAATGATCCCTTGCTGAAAGCATTCTTTCTTGCCTAAGTCATGATACCTCTTAAGGTCAGAAAATATGAGCTGATCCTTCCATTCGTCTAATTTGATCAGATCTTCGCCATCAACCTGAGCCTTTTGAGTTTCCAGGTCAAATAACTTGATGCATGCACTATTGACCAGAGCTCCAAAACCCCATCGATGCTTGAGGTAAATAGGGCGCTTTGGAAACAAACTATCCAATTTCTTCAGGTCGGGCACTCCCTCATCACCAAACCAGGCTTTGGTCCAACCAAAGGCAAAAAGCACAGAATCTTTCGTATTGGTTTGCATCTCAGTTGTCATGGAAGCCCAATTGGAATATTTCCTGAAATCATAATTCGCCAGAAGGTGGCCGTTCTCTATGAAGTACGCATGGTTATCAACCAAACCGGGCATCACTACTCTTTTCCTGGCATCCAGGATCTCTTCACCCAGATAGCGATTCATGATCTCATGCTCCGGACCTAACTCCAGGATCTTTCCATCCTTGATGGCCATTGCCTGATAGATGGTGTTTTGCTCATCCATGCTAATGATGGTGGCATTGTGAAGAATGAGATCAGCTTGTTCGGTCTTCACACAAGCACTGAATAAGACCAGCAGCAGTAAGGTGCTAATGATTGAGTATCTTTTCATTGATTCTTTTTGGTAAGAAATTAAGTGCGATAGGCACGATGAATATCAAGGCAGGGATCTTATACCTGACGATCGCTCCAGCAACAGGAGTCACCAGCCCGATCAGCAAAAAAAGACTGACTGAAAAGAACAGTCCAAAATAGAAGATCTTACTATTCCAGATCCTGCCTCTTTGCCAGGGAACAAGCGCTATGAAAATGAGCAAAGCAATGATCATGGCTTCTATAGATGAAAAAATGGCGAGCAAAGAGTCGGCATCACCAATAAATGGTCGAAATAACACATTCATCATTGCTTCAGGAGCAGCTTTGATGAAGGAGAATAATTCCGGTTTTAAACGAGGGATCTCAAAGTAGCTTCCTGAATCAGACATGATTCCGAGTCGGATAAAATCAACCTGCTTGCTCACAAGCTTTTCGAGTAAGGCAATGGACTCAACCTGACTCAAAACCATAAGACCAATTACAGATACCATTGCACTAATAGTAGCTGCGAACCATATTTTCAGTCTGGGAACAAAGTAGTCAAGAATCAGGAACAAAAAAGCTGGCAAAAGACACAGGAGCAGGTAATTCTTCACCAGTAGCAATCCCCCGAGGCCCAGTAAAGCTGCGGCAATATTCTGAGTACGATAGCACCTGTAGACCAATAAATGCCAAATTCCAAAAAAGAGCAAGCCTATTGCGCCTAACACAAGGCCTTCTTTTAGCACTCCTGAGCCCCAAAGCCATACCTGTGGGATCAGGAAGACGCTTGCAATTAGAGCATAGCGGTGTAATCTCAACTCCTTCTTGAGAATGCGGTAAATCCCCATCAGACCCAAAAAGGAGATCAAATTGATCAAGACCGTATGTACATGAAAAAAGCCAAAGCTGAAGAGCATGCATATCGCATTAAAGCGAATGATACTTTGATTATCGTTATACACGCCCTGGTTATAAGGTTTGTACCAATTGTTCAATTGATCCACAAGTTCAACAACTTCTGGGTCGTTCATTCCAATTCCTGAGATGATCTTCACATAAACCAGAGGCTGCTCCAATAACGCTCCATAAATGATCAAAGCATCATCAAAGAATCGAAAAGCATCTGCACTTACACGATCATTGCCGTAGTAGAAGAAGTAGATTGCCCATAGCGCAAATCCAGCAAGTACTTTTAGCGAAAAAACCAGTCTGATCTCATTAGGCTTGAGGCCACTTCTCTTCACGAAAGGGATTCGCGGGAGCAAGAAAATGATCAATGCAAAGTAGAAAAGACTTAAAATCCAGCCCATGAGCAAATTCAAAGATATACTTAAAAGATGTTGAAGAAAATGCATTTAAAGGCCTACCAAAACACTTGAATTGGGCTACTTTTGGCGGGGTAAAATCGCTTTATGTCAACGAATCAGACGGAACAAATTGCAGGCCTTGAAACAGCAAAAAAGCTAGGTCTGCTTGAAGAAGAATTTGATCAGGTAAAAAAGATCCTGGGCCGAGAGCCAAACTTCACAGAGCTGAGTGTCTTCGCCGTGATGTGGTCGGAACATTGTTCTTATAAGAACTCCATCATCTGGCTGAAGAAACTGCCAAAGAAAGGACCCCACCTACTTGCTGAAGCCGGTGAGGAAAATGCAGGGCTAGTTGACATTGGAGATGGACTGGCATGTGCATTTAAGATCGAATCGCACAATCACCCCTCAGCCATTGAACCTTACCAGGGAGCCGCAACAGGTGTTGGAGGCATCAACCGCGATATCTTCACCATGGGAGCTCGGCCTATTGCTCAGTTGAACTCTTTGCGTTTCGGGGACATCAATGAAGAGCGCACCCGATGGCACATGAAGGGTGTAGTAAAAGGCATTGGCGATTATGGGAACTCATTTGGAATTCCAGTATTGGGAGGTGAGGTATTCTTTGATAAATGTTACAACACTAATCCGCTGGTCAATGCCATGTCGGTAGGTATTGTAGAAACAGATAAAACCATTTCAGCCATCTCCTATGGTGAAGGAAACCCTGTATTCATCGTAGGATCCAGAACTGGCAAGGACGGAATACATGGAGCCACCTTTGCTTCGGGCGATATTACAGACGATTCAGCAGATGATCTTCCTGCAGTTCAGGTTGGAGATCCCTTTCAGGAAAAACTTCTGCTCGAGGCGAGCATGGAATTAGCTGATAGTGATGCCATTGTGGGAATGCAGGATATGGGAGCTGCCGGGATCATCTGCTCAACAAGTGAGATGTCAGCCAAAGGCGAACACGGGATGATCATTCACCTGGACAAGGTTCCAACGCGACAAGATCACATGCTTCCTTTCGAGATCCTGCTTTCTGAATCTCAGGAAAGGATGCTCGTAGTTGTGAAGAAGGGTCAGGAAAAGGTGGTTACAGACATCTTCGACAAATGGGATCTTCAAGCCGTGGAGATCGGAGAGGTCACCACAGGCAATGATCTTAAGTTCTATATGGACGGAGAGCTAGTCGCTGATGTACCTGCCGAATCATTAGTTCTTGGTGGAGGAGCACCTGTTTATGAAAGAGAGTATCGCGAACCCGCATATTACAGAGAAAATAAAAAGTTTAGTATCGACTCTGTCAAAGAACCTGCCGATCTCGTTGAGGTCGCAAAATTCATGGCTAGCCATCCAAATATTGCTTCAAAGAACTGGGTCACCCGTCAGTACGACAGTATGGTTGGAACCCTAAACATGAGCACTAACCTGCCCAGTGATGCTGGTATAGTGAACATCAAAGACAGCGATCGCGCCCTTGCCGTTACAGTTGATTGTAATTCGAGATATGTATATGCCGACCCTGAGAAAGGTTGTGCAATTGCAGTAGCGGAAGCGGCAAGAAACATCAGTTGTAGTGGCGGCGTACCTTCTGCGGTAACCAATTGCCTCAACTTCGGAAATCCTTATAACCCTGAGGTCTATTGGCAGTTTGTTGGTGCCATTAAGGGGATGTCTGCAGCTTGCGAGAAGTTCCAAACACCAGTTACAGGTGGAAATGTCTCTTTCTATAATCAGACTGTTGGCAAAGACAAAGAAGAAGCCGTATTTCCAACACCAACCATCGGCATGGTAGGACTCATTGAGGACAAAAAGCATGTGACCGGTTCTTCATTTCAAAACGAAGGAGACCTCGTTTTAATGATAGGCTCATCACAAAACGATATTGCCTCTTCAGAATATCTTGCTTCCTGGCATAAGGCAGACAGAAGCCCTGCCCCTCACTTTGATCTGGAAACTGAAGCGAAAACCCAGGAAGCCATACGAGCATTGATCAAAGCAAATCTGATCAAGTCTGCTCATGATTGTGCAGATGGAGGCTTATTCATCACACTTCTTGAGTCGAGTATGGAAAAAAGCCTTGGCTTTGAAATTGAAAAGAGTGAAGGAGTGAGAACGGATGCCTTCTTATTCGGAGAAGCTCAAAGCAGGATAGTCATATCCTGCTCAAGCGACAATCTAGCTGCCATCAAAGAGCTCATCACGCAGCATGGCGCCAACTATGTAGAACTAGGAAAAGTGAGTTCAGGAAGCCTTAAAGTTGATGATCTTGATTTTGGAAAAGTAGGAGACTACATCCCAGCTTATCAAAATAGTCTTGGTTCTTATTTAGAGGCCTAGATTAAAGCCCAGTCTGAATTGCGGATTTTGATAAGGTGAATATGGTCCCTGATTGAAATTATATAATAAGGTCATATTGACCGAAGCCGCACCTCCTAATGATTGAGAATACCCTACTCCACCATATAGGTTATAGATGTTGAATGGATCTGGGATCGTTTGATCCCATTTACCCCTCAATGTTTCTAGTTCAGCATGAAGAAATAGCTGATCAAAAACAAAGTACCTCGCGAAGAGGCTTGCACCTCCAAAGTGAAAACTAAAATTGGCTGACTGAACACTATAATAGGTATAACTCAATCCAACACCCGCAAACAGGTTCTCTCTAACTTTATAGGAAAGCTGAGGGGCCAGAAAAACAAAGGTTTCATTTCCAAACCAAAGTGACATTCCTCCACCTAGCCTAAACCGATCCTTAATTGGCTCTTTCTCCTCAGGCACATAATCATCGCTTTGAGCAAGGCTTATGGCTGCTGTACACATATATAATATGCCTGCCAGGATGGCTTTTTTAATCATCATTCCTTTTACATTCGTGAAATGTCAATAACAAAGGAAACGAAAATATGTCTGGTTACAGGAGCCAGCAGAGGGATCGGTTATGAGCTTGTTAAGCAATTCAGCAAGCATGAGCATTATAAGGTATATGCTTTCTCAAGAAACGAGGAGAACTTAAAACAACTATCAGCACTTGCTCCAAACATTGAATACATACAAGGTGACATCACAAGAACCGAGGATCGCAATCGTGTTTTTGAGGTCCTTGACGGAGATTTTTCAAAGCTTGATATTCTGGTCAACAATGCCGGTTTACTATATAATAAGGACATAGAACACATCAACAATAAAGAAATTGAGCTCACATTTGATGTGAATATCATCTCCGTGATCAAGTTTATTCAGTGCTTACTTCCTTTATTGAAGAATGCCAAACCGGCACATATTGTAAATATAAGTAGCATGGGAGGCTTCCAGGGCTCACAAAAATTTAAGGGTCTTTCTGTGTATTCTGCCTCAAAAGCAGCTTTAAATATTTTAAGTGAAGCACTCGCGGAAGAATTAAAGGAAGAAGAAATTAAGGTTAACGCCCTAAACTTAGGGGCCGTTCAAACCGAAATGTTGGCTTCAGCCTTTCCGGGATATGCAGCTCCCTTTGGTCCAGAAGCCATGGCTGAGTACATTTCCAGGTTCAGTATTGAAGCGCATAAGTTTATCAATGGCAAGGTCTTACCTATCAGTTCCAGCAACCCATAAACACTGTTTAAATCTTTTTTGAATATTTCTTTTCAGGTTAGCTGATTTATTCAAAACATTCATCTTATATTTGCCGTCCCGTTTTCGGGGACGTTCATTTGTCAGCAGAAGGAAGAGAAAAATATTTTTTACAAGAAGTTTGTTTGTATTAAAAACATTTCTACTTTTGCCGACCGTTTAACGAAAGACGTTCTTAAACGATAAGACATTTTAGTAGTGCTTAGCAAGGCCGAAAGGTTTTGGAAGTAGACTGATAAAGTTCTTTGAAATATTGGATAGAGTAGAATCGAATAGTAAATATCTCGTAAAT
>CBFHWY010000031.1:0-27859 GCA_965659675.1 Salibacteraceae bacterium
TCATACGCTCGCGAATCGTTCTTGCCATTCTTGCCAATCCAACTCCAAACTGGTTGTAAAGCTGTTCACCAACTGTACGAACCCTCCTGTTGCTCAGGTGGTCAATATCATCCACATCAGCCTTTGAGTTGATCAACTCGATAAGGTACTTGATGATCTCAATGATATCCTGTTTGGTCAGGATCTTGGTTTCCATATCAACATCCAGGTTCAATTTCTTATTGATCCTGTAACGTCCTACTTCTCCAAGGTCGTACCGCTTATCGGAGAAGAACAACTTATCGATCACACCACGAGCAGTTTCTTCGTCTGGTGGCTCGGAGTTTCTAATTGTTCTATAGATGTGCTCTACCGCTTCAATTTCAGAGTTAGAAGGGTCTTTTTGGAGTGTATTGTAAATGATTGCGTAGTCCGCAGTATTCGCATCCTCCTTATGGAGAAGGATGGTTTTAGAGCCTGAGTCAAGGATCTCCTCAACATGTTCTTTTTCGAGTACAGTTTCACGATCGATCACTACTTCGTTACGCTCGATAGAAACAACTTCACCTGTATCCTCATCAACGAAATCTTCGATCCATGATTTTAGCACCCTGGCAGCAAGCTTTCTTCCAACTGCCTTGTTCAATTGTGTTTTGTTCACTTTGATCTCATCGGCCAAACCGAAGATCTCAAGAATGTCTTTATCACTTTCGTATCCGATAGCTCTAAGGAGGGTAGTTACCGGTAATTTCTTTTTACGATCGATGTAGGCAAACATCACATTGTTGATGTCTGTCGCAAATTCGATCCATGATCCTTTGAACGGAATGATTCGCGCTGAATACAGCTTGGTACCATTGGCATGGAAACTATGACCAAAGAATACACCAGGAGAACGGTGTAGCTGAGATACCACGATTCTTTCAGCACCATTGATGATGAAAGAGCCTTTTGGGGTCATGTAAGGAATAGTTCCCAAATAAACATCCTGCACGATCGTTTCAAAATCCTCGTGTTCAGGATCCGTACAGTAAAGTTTAAGTTTTGCTTTTAGCGGAACACTGTAAGTCAAACCTCGCTCAATACACTCTTCCATAGAGTAACGAGGAGGGTCCACGAAATAATCGAGGAACTCCAACACGAAGTTGTTACGTGAATCCGTGATTGGGAAATTCTCACTGAACACCTTGTATAGACCCTCAGCTTCTCTGTTATCGGGAGAAGTTTCTAATTGAAAAAAGTCCTTAAAGGATTTTACCTGAATGTCGAGAAAATCGGGGAAATCAAGGGTGTTCTTGGTGTTCCCGAATCGAATTCTTTCCTGGATGTTTTGACCGGCCATTGTATTCCGAATAATATTTTACTTCAAATGATATATCTATAAACACAGAAGGGTTTAGCCCTCAGGGGGACTAAACCTTCTATAATTTTCTGTATTGAGCCTTACTTAAGCTCAACTTCCGCACCTACTTCTTCCAACTGAGCTTTAAGCGCTTCTGCCTCATCTTTAGGCACGCCTTCCTTAATTGGGCTTGGTGCGTTATCTACTAGATCTTTAGCCTCTTTTAGACCTTGACCTGTAAGTTCTTTCACGAGCTTAACTACTTTAAGTTTAGAAGCTCCACCGCTCTTCAACACTACGTCGAATTCTGATTTTGCATCTCCAGCATCGCCTTCACCGCCTCCGGCTGCAGGTCCAGCAGCAACTGCAACAGCAGCAGCAGCAGGTTCAATACCGTGTTCTTCCTTTAGATAGTCAGCTAGTTCACTTACTTCTTTTACAGTCAGGTTTACTAGTTGATCGGCTATTTCTTTGATATCCGCCATTATATCCGTATTTGAATTATTACTTTTTAATTATTTGCTTTTTCCTCAAGCGCTTTAAGCAGCCCCGAGACAGTCTGCTGACTCGATTGTAGTCCTGAGACCACATTCTTCATCGGCGACTGAAGTAGTAAGATAATGTCTCCAATCAACTCGTCTTTCGACTTCAATGAAGCCAATTGTTCGAGTTTCTCGTCTCCGACATATACCGATTCTTCAACATATGCTGCTTTCAGTATCGGCTTATCTTCCTTCTTACGGAACTCCTTGATCAATTTCGCAGGAGCGTTACCCACTTCGGAGAACATGATTGAAGTATTTCCTTTGAGCACATCATAGAGCTCAGAGAAATCCTTGTCCTCAACTTTCTCCATCGCTTTGCGAAGAAGTGTATTCTTAACCACCTTTAAAGAGACCTCTTTGTTAAAAGCCATTCTTCTAAGCTTGTTAGAAGTTTCGACTGGTAATTCAGAGATATCAGCCAGATAGAAGATACTCTTCTCCTGAAGCTCGCCTGCGAGCTGATCTATTGCCTGGGTTTTTTCTTCTTTTGTCATAAACGCAAAAGTTTCTTGTGAAACCTCCTCTTAGGAAGCAATTGATTTGGTTTCTATATTAATACCAGGACTCATTGTGCTGGACATTGAGATGCTTCTCACGTATGCACCTTTCGCCGCAGCAGGTTTGAGCTTGATTATTGTTTGTAACAGCTCGGAAGCATTTTCGAAAATCTTTTCGGAATCGAAAGAGGTCTTACCAACAGAAGCATGGATAATTCCAAACTTATCTACTCGGAAATCGATCTTTCCTTTCTTCACATCAGAGATAGCTTTCCCAACCTCCATTGTAACGGTTCCGGTCTTTGGGTTCGGCATCAAACCTCTTGGACCAAGAATACGTCCAAGGGCTCCAACTTTACCCATAACAGATGGCATTGTGATGATCACATCAATGTCGGTCCATCCTTTTTTAATCTTTTCTACGTACTCATCCAGTCCAACATGGTCAGCTCCGGCAGCTTTCGCTTCCTCTTCCTTATCAGGGGTGCAGAGACAAAGAACACGAACGTTCTTTCCTGTACCATGAGGAAGTGTAACCACCCCTCTTACCATTTGGTTGGATTTACGCGGATCAACTCCAAGTCTGATACTCATATCTACTGAAGCATCAAATTTCTCAGAGGAGATCTCCTTTACCAAATCAGCAGCTTCTTTTAGGCTGTAAGGACGTTCCTCTACCTTTTCCATTGCTGCTTTTCTATTTTTACTGAGCTTAGTCATCTCTAATCCCTTATTTTACTGTGATTCCCATGCTTCTTGCAGTACCTGCAACCATTTCCATGGCAGATTCTACTGTAAAGCAATTCAAATCAGGCATTTTTTCTTCTGCAATAGCTCTTACCTGGTCCTTGGTCACCTTAGCCACTTTCTTTCTGTTTGGCTCACCAGAACCAGACTTTAGTTTTGCCGCTTCCTTCAATTGCACAGCAACTGGTGGAGTTTTGATTACAAAGTCAAATGACTTATCGGCATAAACCGTAATAATGGTAGGCAGTACTTTTCCCTGCTTATCCTGAGTTCTAGCATTAAACTGCTTACAGAACTCCATAATGTTCACACCCTTTGCACCGAGTGCAGGACCAACTGGAGGTGATGGGTTCGCCGCTCCTCCTCTGATCTGTAACTTAATTAATCCACTTACTTCTTTTGCCATCCTCTTAGATTATTCTTTTTCAACCTGCATATAGCTCAACTCAAGTGGAGTCTTTCTTCCAAAGATCTTCACCATGACCTTGAGTTTCTTTTTCTCTTCATTGATCTCTTCAATGATTCCAGAGAAGCTGTTAAATGGACCATCGATCACTTTAACATTTTCTCCTACAATAAACGGAATGTTGATTTCTTCATCGCTTTCTGCGAGCTCGTCAACTTTTCCGAGAATTCGATTTACTTCTGTTTGTCTTAATGGCATTGGCTCACCGCCTTTTTTACCACCGAGAAATCCGATCACATTTGTCAGGTTCTTGATCATGTGAGGAACCTCTCCAACCAAAGCAGCTTCGATGAGAACGTAGCCCGGAAAGAAGTTTCTCTCCTTACTTACTTTCTTACCGTTTCTGATCTGAAATACTTTCTCAGTTGGAATAAGAACCTGAGACACGTAGTCTCCCATTCTATTTCGGTCTACTTCCATTTCGATCAACTCCTTCACCTTTTTCTCCTTACCGCTGATCGCTCGAACGACATACCACTTTTTTGCTATTGTCTTTTCTTCAGCCATAACTTAATTAAAGATGTTGTTGTAGATCAGTTTCATAAGCTGACCAAATGCAGAGTCCATTAAATAGATGATCGCTGCCACAAGGAATGTTGCCACCAAAACCAGAATCGAGCTTCCCTGAAGCTGGTTCCATGTTGGCCAGGTCACCTTGTGGATCAACTCATCCCAAGACTCTATAACGTATTTCTTAATTCCGTTCATCTTCTTTCTTCGCACGGGTGGTAAGATTCGAACTCACGACCTTTGGTTTTGGAGACCACTGCTCTACCAACTGAGCTACACCCGTGTATAAACAAGGGGGTAGACCCATAGGGCCTCCCCCAAGCATACACTTAAGTTTTATTCAATAATATCAGTGATCTGACCCGCGCCAACTGTACGTCCACCTTCGCGAATCGCGAACTTAAGACCTTTGTTGATAGCTACAGGAGCAATTAGATTCACTGTAATTGTAAGGTTATCACCTGGCATTACCATCTCTCTGTCTTCAGGAAGAACGATCTCACCAGTAACGTCTGTTGTTCTTAGGTAGAACTGCGGACGATAGTTGTTATGGAATGGAGTGTGACGACCACCTTCTTCTTTTTTCAGGATATACACCTCAGCTTTAAATTTCGTGTGAGGAGTAATTGTTCCTGACTTAGCGATCACCATACCTCTTTTGATGTCTGTTTTCTCGATACCTCTAAGAAGTAGACCAACGTTGTCACCAGCCTCTCCTCTATCAAGGATCTTACGGAACATCTCAACTCCAGTGATAGTAGAAGTCATTTTATCAGCTTCAAAACCCTGAATCTCAACTTCATCTCCTGTGTTGATCACACCGCTTTCAATTCTACCAGTAGCAACTGTACCACGACCAGTAATAGAGAATACATCTTCAATTGGCATCAAGAAGTCCTTGTCTACATCTCTCTCTGGAAGAGGGATCCATGTATCAACGGCTTCCATCAATGTTTCGATAGTTTCAACCCATTTAGGCTCTCCTTCGAGTCCACCAAGAGCAGATCCTTGAATAACCGGAGTATCGTCGCCTTCGTACTCATAGAAATCGAGTAGTTCGCGAATTTCCATCTCAACTAGCTCAAGAAGCTCCTCATCGTCTACCATGTCCACTTTGTTCATGAACACAACGATCTTAGGTACACCAACCTGACGAGCAAGTAGGATGTGCTCACGAGTTTGTGGCATAGGACCATCCGTCGCAGCAACAACCAAAATAGCTCCGTCCATCTGTGCAGCACCCGTTACCATGTTCTTTACATAGTCGGCGTGACCTGGACAGTCAACGTGTGCGTAGTGACGATTCTCCGTCTGATATTCTACGTGTGAAGTATTGATTGTAATACCTCTTTCTTTCTCTTCCGGTGCGTTATCAATTGCATCGAAATCTCTGTTCTCTGCTAGTCCTTTTCCAGACAGCACTTTAGTAATGGCCGCTGTCAAAGTTGTCTTACCGTGGTCAACGTGACCAATGGTACCTATATTAACGTGCGGCTTCGAACGATCAAATGTTTCCTTAGCCATAGCTATTTTGGTTTATATTAATTAATTGTAATTTATTTAGTTCTAATCTTCATTATGTGAGCCAATGACGGGAATTGAACCCGTGACCTCTTCCTTACCAAGGAAGCGCTCTACCCCTGAGCTACATCGGCAATATCTTCCTAGCTTTTCAGTCTCCTGAATCACATCGGTCAATTACCATAAATTGAGCGGGAGACGAGACTCGAACCCGCGACCCTCAGCTTGGAAGGCTGATGCTCTACCAACTGAGCTACTCCCGCTTTTTAATTCCAATTCTTTTTGTGGGGAGAGCAGGATTCGAACCTACGAAGGCGTAGCCAACAGATTTACAGTCTGTCCTCGTTGACCGCTTGAGTATCTCCCCAGCAAAAAATATCTTTCAAAGAACCGAGCCGGTGGAGGGATTCGAACCCCCGACCCGCTGATTACAAATCAGCTGCTCTGGCCAACTGAGCTACACCGGCGCATAACTCTCCCCTAAAAAAGGGTTGCAAATGTATAAAAGTTTGTTTTCCTAAACAAAAGAAGCCCTGCTAAATTTTAGAGGGCTTTTGTTAAGTAGATGAAAGTGCTTTTAAATCGCTAGCCAAGGTCGAGGCTAACGTGCTTTTGATTTTGCTTCTCTTTGTGCTTCTTTACCTGACGGCGCAAGGCTTCAACGGCACTATCGGTTGCCTCTTCGAAGCTCTTACATTGACGTTTTGCGAACAATGAATTACCAGGGATATCCAGGCGGATCTCAGCGATCTTGTTTTCATTATTCTCGGCTTTATCCAGACGCAAGAAAACCTCACCTTCAATAATGTCGGCATAAATGTTCTCAAGCTTGTCTACTTTTTCCTGAATAAAGTCGATCAGTTTCTGATCTGCATCGAAATGTATGGAGTGAATTTTTAGTCTCATAGTTTTTGGATTTTAAGCCCTGGGATGAGCCTGTTTGTAAACTGATTTCAATTTTTCGAACGTATTGTGCGTATAGACCTGAGTTGCGCTCAGGTTGGCATGACCAAGTATCTCCTTGATCGCATTGATATCTGCACCGTTGTTCAGCATATGTGTTGCAAAAGAGTGCCTTAAAACATGCGGACTCTTTTTGCTTTGTGTTGTGACTTGTGAAAGATAAAAAGAAACTTTTCTGTAAATGAAATTCGGATAGCATTTTTCGCCTTTGTCCGTTAAAAAAACATAAGGCTCCGCGTTAGGAAATTCCGATTGGCGATCGTCGAGATAGTTTTTAATCTTCTTATTCAGCTCATTTGAGAGTGGGATCAACCTTAGCTTATTGCCTTTTCCCAGAACGCGTAACTGAGAGTTATAGATATCAAAGTCAGCGAGCTTCAAATTGAGCAATTCACTCAGCCTCATCCCGCTTTGGTAAAATATATCCATGATCAGCTCATCTCTTTTTCCAGCAAAGCCCTCGGGAACGCTGATCTCAGAAAAAAGCAAATTCATCTTTCTAGTTTCAACAAATTCGGGTAGGCGTTTCTTGTTTTTCGGTCCGACCAGCTTTTGCATGGGATTTTGATCCACCTCCTTTTTCATGAGCAGAAATCGATAAAGACTCTTTAGCGCAGAAAGCTTTCTATTAATGCTGGCATTTGACAAGCCAAGCTCCATGAGCTCGATAAGCCAGCTTCGTACCATTGCCGAGCTTACAGCAGAAATATCTTCTGTCTCAAAAGCTCTAATAAGAAATTCGGAAAATTGCTTCAAGTCTGAAGCATAGGAAGCGATCGTGCGCTGTGAATAGCGCTTCTCCTTTAAAAGGTAATCAAGAAAGGATGTGATGAGGTCTCCCCGGGACATGAACTAAAGGTAGTCAATTTCCCGAGAAGAAAATATTGGATCAAGCTTGCTCTTGAAGCTTGTTTCTGTAGATGGCACGAAGTACCTCCTGACGTCTCTTCACCGATGGTTTAGTGAATTTCTGACGCTCACGAAGCTCCTTCATAGTACCTGTGCGCTCAAACTTCTTCTTGAATTTTTTGATCGCTCTCTCAATATTCTCGCCTTCTTTTACAGGTATGATTAGCATAAGTCGTTTTTAATGGGCTGCAAAGGTATATTAAAATACAAACTCAGCACAGATTATTTTAGAATTTCTCTTGCGATCACCAGTTTTTGAATCTCCGATGTTCCTTCACCGATTGCACACAGCTTTGAATCTCGATAAAATTTCTCAGCCGGAAAGTCTTTGGTATAACCATAGCCCCCAAATATCTGAACAGCTTCGGTACTCACTCTTACGCAAACTTCAGAAGCATAATACTTTGCATAGGAAGATTCACGGGTGACTCTTTCTCCCCTATTCTTAAGGTCAGCTGCCTGCATGGTCAACAGCTCGGCAGCTTCGATCTCAGTGGCCATATCGGCTAACTTAAATGCTATACCCTGAAACTTTGATATAGGCCGACCAAATTGTTCCCTTTCCTTTGAGTATTTGAGAGCGGCATCATAAGCCCCTTGAGCAATACCCAATGATAAAGCAGCAATAGAAATTCTTCCACCATCAAGCACTTTCATCGCCTGAATAAAACCTTCGCCTACATTGCCCAGGATATTCTCTTTCGGAACGCGGCAATTATCAAATATCAACTCCGTGGTTTCGGAAGCACGCATACCAAGCTTATCTTCTTTCTTTCCTGCTGAAAAACCAGGCGTGCCTTTTTCTACAACAAAGGCGGTCATTCCATGTGAATCACCTTTCTCCCCAGTTCTCACGATCACGGTAGCTATATCGCCAGACTTACCATGAGTGATGAAGTTCTTTGAGCCGTTCAAAATGTAGTGATCCCCGTCTTCCACAGCCGTGGTCATCATTCCTCCTGCATCAGATCCCGTGTTTTGCTCTGTCAGTCCCCAGGCACCGATCCATTCCGCAGAGGCCAACTTTGGCAACCACTTCTTCTTTTGTTCTTCATTTCCAAATTGGAGGATATGACCTGTACAAAGTGAGTTGTGAGCGGCCACTGATAAACCAATCGACCCACATACTCTACCTATTTCCTTCAGTACAGTGACATACTCAAAGTAGCCAAAGCCCGATCCACCATACTCCTGTGGTACGAGCACTCCCATGAGTCCTAGCTCTCCAGCTTTCTTGAATAACGGAACAGGAAATTCTTGTGTTTCGTCCCACTTCATCACGTTGGGACGAATTTCTTTTTCGGCGAAATCCTTCACCATTTGCTTGATCATCTGCTGATTCTCGCTTGGTTGAAAGTCCATTTAGTCTGAGTATTTAGTTGTTGAGATAATATTTTCGGAATAGTTCTTAAGCTTCTCTACTCCCTTTAGATGCAGCAAATTAACCAAAAAATGGAAACCCATAATTTGACCTCCTCCGATGCTGATCAATTCCGCTGCTGCAGCGGCAGTGCCGCCTGTAGCCAGCAGGTCATCATGTACTAAGATCTTCTGTCCTTGTTGAACAGAATCAAGATGCATTTCGACCTCATCACTACCATATTCCAAACCGTAGCGAACAGAAATTGTTTTATGAGGTAGCTTGCCCTTTTTTCTAATGGGGATGAATGGAACCTGAAGTCTCTGAGCCAATGCAAAGCCAAAAAGAAAGCCCCTTGATTCTATCCCCGCAATACCCTGTACATCTTGCCCTTCTAAAAGGATCTTCGTTTCGTCAAGAATCTTATCGATCAGATGGGCATTCTTAAGAAGAGGAGTAATATCCTTAAAGTTTATCCCTTCTTTCGGGAAGTTGGGAACATTGCGTATTACAGCTTTTACTTCTTCTTCTAACATCGGGCTGCAAATCTATAATTTCAGATATAAGAATGGGCAAACTAATCTGAAAGGTATGGTGAAATCTTTGAGTACAATGAATCACTAAGCTCAGGTAATTCATTCAACTGCTCAATCTTAAAGTTTGAACTCGATGCACGATCAAAAATGAGTTTGGTATAAAAGTAATCGAGGTATGGGTGCCTTAAAAAATCCTTGAAGGACGATTTCTCGATAGAAAGCTTTCGAAGGGCAGTGCTATCGATGATGATCTGCTCTTTGATCTCCTGCTTAACTTCATCGGGGATCGCGTAGAGCTCAGCGATCTGAGACTTAGAGTGGAAGCCTCCCAGTGCCCGACGATAGTTCAGAATGATCTCTGCGCGCTTCTCTCCTACTCCTCGTATTCTCTGTAGTTCAGTTTTCGAAGCTCGATTGATATCAATATTCAAAGCTCTCTCAAGCCTCTCTTCCATTAAATCGGGAACTTGGTTCGGGTTAGATATCGCTTCGGTAGCAGGCTGGGCAGGTCTATCTTCCTCTCGAGATTCCAGTTGAGAAGAATGTTCAACATCAGATGTACTATCGATAGCCTCCCATTCAGCTGGCAAAATGGCCGCCTCATTTTTGGCAAGCCATGCGGAATCAATTCCATATATACTCCTGAGGTCTTCAGGCATGTGTAGCTTTCCACCGGCAGCTTTGTAGTTTTCAATGATATCTACCTGCCATTCTCTTAAACCGAGGCTCAACCAATCTGTTCGTGTTGCCGTATCGATCCGAACTTTCGTGTTCAGTTCAAGCTGATCGAGGCTATCAAGAAAAGCTTCAAACTTGTGCAGCCGCTGCTGGAAAGCCTGCTTTCTTTTCGTGTCATCATCTTTTATCTCAGGGATGAGCGTTCTTGCAAGGAAAATAAGGACCAATAAAATAAGGAGTAGACCAACCCCACGTCTTTCTGATCTGTTGTACTTGAAGAAATTCCTCAGATCTCGAAAGAAAGACATCACATATTATTTGTATTTCTTGATCACGCCGGTTCTGATCTTCTCGGTATAGACCTTTAGGTCATTTCTAATCTCAGGTGCCAGGATATATAAACCGAGGATATTTGGAAAGCACATTGCGAATATCATGGCATCTCCAAAATCAAATACACTACCAATGCTCATTGCAGAACCAACAACTATGAACATGCAAAAGATCGCCTTGTAGGTATATTCTGCTGTCTTATTTTCCCCGAATAAGAAGGTCCAGGATTTAAGTCCGTAATATGACCATGAGATCATTGTACTTAAAGCGAATAGAATTACTGCGACGGAAAGCACAACAGGGAACCAGGGTAAAACAGATCCGAATGCATTTGAGGTGAGCTGTATCCCTGCACTAGAAGATGCTGTTGGATCGTAAACTCCAGTAATGATGATCACCAGGGCCGTCATGGTGCAAACCACTACCGTGTCGATAAATGGCTCTAGCAAAGCAACAATCCCTTCACTAATTGGCTCATTGGTCTTAGCTGCAGAGTGAGCGATCGACGCAGATCCAATACCTGCTTCATTGGAGAACGCCGCTCTTTTAAAACCTTGAACCAGTACCCCAATAAAGCCTCCAAACACTGCCGAAGGGGCAAAAGCACCTTCGAATATTTCGCCAAAGGCTTTAGGGATGGAAGCAAAGTTCACTGCAAGAATAATCAGCGCAGCTAGCATATAAACTCCAACCATAATAGGCACCACCTTATCGGTCACTTTCGCGATGCTCTTGATTCCTCCAATAATGATCATTCCCACTACTAGGGCCATGATCACACCAAAGACCCATGAATTCTCATAGATAAAACTGTTCTGACCTCCAGTTACCTCAATGAATTGAGAAGTAGCCTGGTTGATCTGCACCATATTTCCGCCTCCGAAAGAACCACCAACACATGCAATAGCGAAAAGAATCGCCAACACCTTTCCCAAACCAGGCATTCCCTTTTTTGCCAATCCCTTGCTCAGATAATACATAGGCCC
This sequence comes from Salibacteraceae bacterium, assembly GCA_965659675.1. Lineage (GTDB taxonomy): Bacteria > Bacteroidota > Bacteroidia > Flavobacteriales_G > Salibacteraceae > CBFHWY01. Next base: position 11,373 of record CBFHWY010000031.1, read on the forward strand.
TCCAGAAACGCTTCCATTCTCATTTTCATTCCTGTATTTGACCCCAAGGGTGCATTCAACGAACTTGGATGACATTCCAAATATTCCTGCGAGGATCATCCAAAAGGTTGCCCCAGGTCCTCCAACGGAAATAGCCATTGCAACACCAGCTATATTACCCACACCAACGGTTCCTGATAAAGCAGCGGTTAATGCTTGAAAGTGGCTTACTTCTCCTGGGTTATTTGGGTCATCATACCGGCCTCTAACTACATCGATTGCGTGTTTAAATGCCGTTATATTCACAAATCGGTTAAATACCGTGAAGAATATCGCGCCTACAAGAAGCCAAATAAGCACAAATGGAACTTCTTTGCCATCTCCTATGGGAACACCAATAAATATGACCGAATTCACTGCTTCAGTGATCGGTGTGAATGCTCTGTCGATCACTTTGTCGATCGTGCTCTCTTGAGCCTCCTGCGACAAAACAGCAAGTGGAGTTAAGAAGAATGCGGCCAATAGAAAACTCAGTTTTTGGTATATCTCTCTCATGGAAAAATTTTGCAGGGAGCTCAAATATAAAAATGATCCATTACTGTACCCCGATAAGCAGACTGTTTAGTTTGCGTATCTGGTCTGAGTTACCCAGAACAAAGAGCTTGGAATGAGGAACAAACTCAAGGTCTTCCGGTGGATTAATGATATATTCCCCAGACTCCGTTTTATATCCAATGATCTTTGCTCCGATATTATATTCCGCCTCGAGATCCTTAAAGCTCTTGTACCTTAGTGAAGGCGGTATGTTGTCAAACTGAATCTCTTCGAGATTAATTTCAGCGGCTCCAGTAATCGAGATCTTATCCAAAAACTCCATAACGTCTGGAGTAACAACCAGCGAAGCCATGTGACTTCCTCCTACCTTATCAGGCATGATCACATTATCGGCTCCCGCAATGCGCAACTTTTTTTCAGAAGAATCTTCAGAGGCCCTGCTAATGATAGATAGTGTGGAGTTCAATTCTCGAGCGGTGAGTACCACAAAAACATTGTCAGCATCTTTAGGTAGGGTAGTAATGATAGCCTTAGCCCTATCGATACCTGCTCTTCTGATCACCTCTTCTGAGGTAGCATTTCCATGAATGAAGAGATATTTCGAATCTAGTCTTAGCTGTTCGATCAAGGATTCACTGGATTCTATGATAATGAACTTCTCTTCATGGGCTTCAAGGGTGCGAATCGCTTGCTTACCATTTCTTCCGTAGCCGCAAACGATCACATGACCTTCTATTTGTGAGATATCCATATTTACTCTGTAATCCTTAAAATAATTCTTGTACTTCCCAGTGACCAGGTACCTGGTAATGGAGGTCAAGGCATAAGCAAAAGTACCAAAACTTGTAAGGATAAGCAGCGCCGTAAAAGCTCTTCCTCCATCAGATAATGGTCTTACCTCCTGAAAGCCAACAGTAGATACCGTAATGGTGGTCATATACAGGGCCTCCATTACAGTATAGCCTTCAACCATCATGAACCCCAGAGTGCCAACAATGAAGATCAGCACGAGTGTGGCTAAGGCGTAATATATCTCCTTAAAGTAGCGGAAATTGAATAACATCGAAGCAGTTGTTTAGAGATCCCACACCGTCTTCTTCTTAGACTTGAAGATGTAACGATGTTCTATGAAAAATGCCATGATCAGGTATACGATCAGAGATGAACCCAGGGTGATGAATGAGACATAGATAAAATAACGTCTCACTGTTGATGAGTCAACACCAATCTTTGCTCCAAGGTAATCACATACCCCAAAAGCCTGTTTCTCAAAGTAACCCTTAATTCTTTCGATCATGATTTAACATAAGGTCATTCCCGATAGCGCAATTTAAGCATTTTTTAGGTCTGCAATAATTCCGAAACAAGTGGATCATCGCCTGGGAGTCCAAAGCAGAATCAGCCTCTAAACCTTCCGAGGCAAAGATACGGGTAAAGCGATTTTCTTCTGCCCCAATTTGATCGAGCATGGAAATCGCATAATCCTTTAGCTGCTGATCATCCTTATAATCCCCGAGGATAAAAACATACGGAGCAAAGGCATTGATCAGAATATTTTCCTGCGAGCTTTGCCCAACGGGTCTAATTCCCAGCTTTCTGATCTCAAAAAGGGATCCCATTAGTTCTTTTGGATTGAGCATAGAATTGAGTGCCTTGCGTAAGTCTTCAAATCGACTCAGAAGCTCGGCCAATTGCGCTAACCTCAGTTCGGGCTTGTTGGCTGGCCTAACAGCCCCTGTCTTCCACGAACCATGCTCAATCGCCTGTAATTTAAAGCGTCCTTTCAAAACATTGAACTCCCTTTTTTCGATTTCAGTCAACTCAAGGGATGACAAACCGCGCAGCAAAATGTATATTGACTCTACCTTATCTGACAAACGCAGGAAATAGGAAGGATCTACTCGCTCAGCAAGTTGCTCAAAGGCAAACTTGTTTGATGAGAAACCGAAAGCTTTAAATAAAAGTTCCATGAGCAATCTATCGAAGTCGAACATCGATTTATGCAAAGCCCTTTGATACTCCTCTACTTTCAGCTTGAAACGTTCGAGCCCCATGGCCTCCAGCCATAAGTTTCTCTTTTCCCATGTCATTGTGCCGATATGTCCCGAACAGGCAAGTCTATTCATACCTCCCATCAGCACCTCATAATTTTGAATGAGTTTTTGGTCGATATGAGGAAAGAGGTTTAGGGTGGGATGACCTGTTTCTGATCGTTTTATTCCTACCTCAGAAACAACGTGAAGAATAATATTCTGATAGGCTGGATCATTTTCGTGCTTATGTTTATACCAGTCTGACTCTTTTACGTGGATCTCTACATTCCCCGCCCATAGCATATCATTTATCTTGATTCGCGCATTAGAAAAGTCTGGCCCTGAAAATCGATTAAGTTGACCCGGGTGAATCACAGATAGCCTCTCACCTTTCAAGGTTTTAAGTTCACCCTGAAAGAGTTGTTTTTGCCAAATGAACTGTAATAGATCTTCTTTCATAGAGGTCTGATCAGACCTCGAAAGTATTCATGATCGCGCGCATTTCATCGCGCATTTGGAATGCTTTTATTCCAGCGGCCTCTGCAAAGTCATTTCCGTCTGATGCATAAATGATCCCTCTTGAAGAGTTGATAAGAAGACCAGCTTCATCATTGAGGCCAGCCTTGAGGACTGCCTCCAGGTCTCCGCCCTGTGCACCAATGCCTGGGACTAATAAGAAGAGTTCAGGGATTAACTTTCTGATGCTCTCAAATGCCTCAGGTTTTGTTGCACCAACAACAAACATTAGGTTTTTACCCCAGGAGCTAACGCGTTTAATGGTCTCCTCGTAGAAGTAATTTCCATTTTCCGTTTTGATTTTCTGCAGATCGGCAGCTCCCTCATTTGAGGTATGTCCAAGAACAATTGCCCATTTATCTTCTTTTTTAAGAAATGGTTCAATGCTGTCCTTTCCCATGTATGGAGAAAGGGTAATTGCATCGAAAGTCATGTTCTCGAAGAATGCACGTTCATACATTTTAGCTGTGTTGCCAATATCTCCTCTTTTGGCATCAGCGATCTTGAAATGCTGCTCGCCGATATACTCAGCTGTCATGTGCATTTCTTCCCAACCCTTTGAGCCGTGAGCCTCATAGAAAGCAGTATTCAGCTTGTATGATACACAGGCCTCTCTTGTTGCATCAATGATCTGCTTGTTAAACGCAAACAAGGGGTGTTTTTCTTTTCGCAGAAATTCAGGAATACGATCAATATCTGTATCGAGGCCAACACATAGCAGGCTTTCCCTTTTCCTGATCAGTTCGACTAGTCTTTCTCTTGTCATTGCTCTCCACCTACTTTGAGCTTTTCAGCATTCTCAGCAACCTTCAACTCTTCTATGATCTTTTCGATATCACCATTCATGATATCATCAAGATTATAAAGTGTGAGGTTAATTCGATGGTCAGTGACCCTTCCCTGCGGATAATTATAGGTTCTGATCTTTGCTGAACGATCTCCAGTTGAAACCATGGTTTTCCTTTTACCCGAGATCTCTTCAAGGTGTTTTTGTAACTCCATCTCGTAAATTCGAGAGCGCAGTACTTTTAATGCCTTCTCGTAGTTTTTGATCTGAGACTTCTGATCCTGGCACTGGGAAACAATTCCAGTGGGCTCATGGGTTAGCCTTATTGCAGAATATGTGGTATTCACACTCTGACCTCCAGGACCTGATGAGCAATAGGTATCCTTTTTAATATCATTCATGTTGAGTTCGATATCAAACTCTTCAGCTTCTGGCAGAACTACCACGGATGCAGCTGAAGTGTGCACTCGACCTTGGGTTTCAGTTTGAGGAACACGTTGAACCCTGTGGACTCCTGATTCATATTTCAACTCCCCATAAACATCTGCTCCATTCACATTAAAGATCACTTCTTTAAATCCTCCTGCTGTTCCTGGCGTGTTGTCAACCAACTCCACAGACCATCCTTTCGACTCGCAAAACCGGGTGTACATCCTATAGAGATCTCCTGCAAAAATACTGGCCTCATCACCACCTGTTCCAGCGCGGATCTCAAGAACAGCGTTTTTAGAATCTTCGGGGTCTTTCGGAATAAGTAGGTATTTGATCTTTTCTGCAAGCTCCTCTTTTTGAGATTCAAGATCATTGATCTCGGCTTTTGCCATTTCCTTAAACTCTTCATCGCTCTCTGATTCGAGCATCTCTTTCGAGTTCTTCAGATTATCGACAATGTTCTGAAACTCATCTCCCGCCTGAATGATCGGCTCAAGATCTTTATACTCCTTATTGAGCTTCACATAACGAGGCATGTCTGAAATGATCTCCGGGTCGGTGATCAGCTTTGAAACCTCCTCAAATCGGTCTCTTATGGATCCTATTCTAGCCAGTATATCCATTAGTACTCGAAGCTTCCAAATTCTGAACTGATCGTCAGTTGAGCTTTTTCACTTTCCTCAACCCTTCCAACAATCCTCGATTCAATATTGAATGACCCTGCGATCTGCATAAGCTTATCTGATGTTTTTTGATCTCTACAGTAGATCTCCAAACGGTGACCCATATTAAAGACCTTATACATTTCTTTCCAATCGGTACCTGACTCTTCTTGAATCATCCTGAACAGTGGAGGCAATGGAAACAGGTTATCTTTAATGATATGGTGTGCTTTAGTAAAGTGAAGCACTTTGGTTTGAGCTCCGCCACTGCAGTGGATAATGCCACCTATTGCCTTTTTATCGATCTCCTTGAGCATCTTAGCTACTACCGGAGCATATGTTCTTGTTGGGGAAAGAATCAACTCTCCAACATCTAGCCCTGTTTCTTGATTCTTTTCGCTCAATGATCTTGAACCGCTATAGACAAATTCTTTTGGGATCTCAGGGTCAAATGATTCGGGGCGTTCAGATGCATATTTATGCGATAGCACGTCATGTCTGGCTGATGTTAGCCCGTTGCTTCCCATACCTCCATTGTATCGATCCTCGTAACTCGCCTGGCCAAAACTCGCTAAACCAACGATGATATCACCCGGTTGAATATCGACATCAATGATCTGTTTTCTTGGAACTCTTGCGAAAGCCGTATAACCTACATCGATCGTGCGCACGATATCTCCCACGTCTGCTGTTTCACCTCCGGCCATGTACACACCAACTCCAAGTTCTCTTAGCTTGGCAGATAAGGATTCGGCACCTTGAATGATCTCCGCAATGACCTCTCCATCGATGCGATTCTTATTTCTACCAATAGTTGATGAGACCACGATATTATCCGTGATCCCAATACAAATAAGATCATCAATATTCATGATCATGGCATCCTGAACGATTCCTCTCCAGATCTCCTTTTTTCCAGTCTCCTTATAGTAAAGGTAAGCGAGGGATGTTTTCGTTCCCGCGGTATCCGCATGCATCACATTACAGTAATCAGGGTCTCCTCCTACAATGTCAGGCAAGACCTTGCAAAAGGCATTTGGGAACACCCCTTTATCGATATCCGCTATTGCCTTATGTACATCTTCTTTATCGGCTGAAACTCCTCTGCTCTGATAGCGCTCCATGAGTACAAATAAAAAAGCATCCCAGGCGGGATGCTATAAACGTTCTATTTAATGTTCTTTAGTTATTCTCTGGATTGTCATTTGACTTGTTCTTTGGAACATAGTCATCCCGCAATACCTGGAATACTGTTCTTCTGTTCTTTTGGTGTGCTGCTTCTTGAGCCTCTTTTCCACTCAAACCATTGATATAAGACTCGGTATAAACCTGTCCGGTTTTTGGATCAATGAAAGGCTTTTTCTCACCATAACCTTTTGGCACCATTCTCTCAGCGTCAATACCTTTAGAAATAAGATAGTTCACACAGGTTTCCGCACGTTTCTGCGAAAGCTTTTGGTTATAAGAATCACTACCTCTTGAATCGGTATGTGCTGCCAACTCAATAACGATTGTTGGGTTATCAATAAGCGTTTGGTAAAGGAAGTCAAGTGAATCCTTTGAATCCACAGATTCATTAACCTGAAGCTCGAACTTGTCTAGATCGTAAAGTACCTGTGGGAAGCGGATCTCACCACAATTTGAACACTGCAGCTCGAAGTCATGAACAAAGGCAGTGGATTTCTCATAACCAATCGTCGTTTCCTGACCTTTTCCATTCAGATAGCCTCTTTCGGTAAAGATCGCCTTATCGCAGTCAGGAGGCGTCTTCTTGACATCGCTTTGTTTTCCTACGATAAGGGTATAAGAAGTATTTTCCAAAATGAAGCGTTCACCGTTTTCCTTTTCATCAAACTTGTAAAAACCTAGCTCATCGGTTGTCGTTTCGGCGCTAGAGCCATCCGTACCAATCAATTTTACAGAAGCTCCTTGCACTGGCTCCTTGCAATCAACATCTTTAACTGTTCCTTGAAGTGCAAAGATGATCGGTGGCATCTTGAAGGTATAGAGATCGAATGAGCCTTTTCCCCCAGAGCGATCACTCGCAAAGAGTCCTTTATCCTTAGCACCCTCAAAGATGATCGAAATGTCATGGGCTGCAGAGTTGATCGGTGGCCTCATGTTCTCAACGTCTCCAAACTTACCAGTCTCTCCTTTAGGTTCTGCCCTGAAGAGGTCAAAGCCTCCCATTCCTGGATGTCCGTTCGAAGCAAAGAATAGCACCCCGTCTTCTCTAATGAAAGGGTAAAGTTCATCGCCTGGAGTATTCACTCCGCTCACATTCTTGATCTCACCCCAAACATCTTTTCTCTTGTCGTATGTGATGTAGAAGATATCTTTTCCTCCTTCACCTCCGAGCATATCAGAAACAAAGTAAAGGGTCTCACCATCATTCGAAATGGCTGGATGTCCAATATTTACAGAATCAGCAGCAATAGGAAGCTTGGCAGGCTCAACAAACTCTCTTCCTCTTTTTGTTGCCTTGTAGATCTGACAATTCAGCACTTCATTCTTTTCCACTGGACAGCGGGTAAAATACATCTCGGTGGCTCTTCCATCGAGTATAGGTCTACCCTCATTTCCAGAAGTGTTAATCTCAGCAGGAAGCCCTTTTGGCCTTCCCCACTTACCTTTTCTATCTACAGAAGATTGATAGATATCTGTAAAACTTTGACCTTTATTTGGGTCGATATCACCTCCACTTGAACCCGGTCTGGATGATGAGAATACCAGCTCTCTATTTCTACGATCGGCAAAAGCTGGAGCAAAATCATGGAATTTAGAGTTAAGCTGCACTGCAGCCTCAACTATATAACCTGAAGGTTTACCCTTCCATTTTTTAGCAAGCTCACAATTATTAATGCCTTCCTGCGCACGATTGTCACCAGGGGCTTCTTGCTGATAGGCTTTATATTCTTCCAGGGCTTCGTCGTATTTTCCCTGCATCATTAAGGTGGTCGCGTATTTGTAGTGCAGCTCTTTATCTGGATATTGGGCTTTTACTGCTTTATCGTACCACACTTCTGCCTGCTCATAGTCCAGTAGGTTGCGATAACTCTCAGCGATCATGTAAATGATCCTGATCTTCTCATCGCGCTTACTTTCCTTGGCAAATGCCTTTTTGTAAAGATCTACGGCATTGAAGTATCTGTCGTTCTTATAAGCCTCATCTGCCTCCTTCGTTAGGTTGTGCTGAGCCTGGGTAATACCGGCTGACATGATGAACAATAAGGCAAGGAATAATTGGAAACCTTTCATAAATATTCTATTAATCTTCACTTATAGTGCGTAGCAAGCTGAGCAAATAAACGAAATATTTTGCTCTTTTCAAAGATACAAGAACCGCGCCCAATTGCCAGAATTACTTTGTGAAGAGCATTTCGCGGTACTTAGGCAGTGGCCACTTGTCGTCATCAACAATGAATTCAAGCTTATCTACCTCGTATCTGATCTTCTCGAAATAAGGCAATACCTTATCACAATAAGCCTTAGCCTGGGCTTCTGCCTCCTCGAGTTTATTGGCTTTTTTACGTTCATCGATCATGGCATAAACCGACTCTCTGATGACACTAACGCGGTCGGCTATCTCATCTATCATCTCAAAGAGATTCTTCGATGCACTTTTACTCTTTGAACCAATATTCTGCAGACCATTGAGACTTTGGATAAGCTCTCTTTGATATCGCAATGCAGCTGGGATCACCTGATTCATGGCAAGGTCGCTCATGACCCGTGATTCGATCTGTAACTTCAATTTATATTTTTCAAGCTCGATCTCATAGCGGGCATCCATTTCATCTTCCCTAAGAATATTATGATCGGTGAATAGCTTCTTGGCTTTCTTACTGATATAAACTTTTAAGGCTTCTGGAGTTGTACGAAGGTTTGGCAGGCCTCTTTTCTTCGCTTCTTTTACCCATTCATCGCTATATCCGTTTCCTTCAAACCTGATCGGCTTAGATTCTACAATGTAGCGTTTGAGTACCTGAAAGATTGCATCGTCTTTCTTATTTCCCTTTTTGATCAAGGCATCTACATCGTTCTTGAACTGCTTTAATTGCTCAGCCATCATCGTATTCATGATGGTCATGGGTTGCGCACAATTTGCCGCAGAACCCACTGCTCTCAACTCAAACTTATTACCTGTGAAGGCAAATGGAGAGGTCCTGTTCCGGTCGGTATTATCGAGTAAGATCTCTGGAATCCTTCCAACCTTGAGTTTTAATTCTGTTTTGGTATCTGGCGAAAGTTTTTCAGCTGACACCGACTTCTCAACATCATCCAGTAGCTGGGTGAGTTGAGACCCGATGAAGGCAGAAATGATCGCTGGTGGGGCTTCATTTGCACCTAAACGATGATCATTACCTGCACTGGCGATAGCACCTCTAATCAGATCTGCATTTTCGTGAAGAGCCTTAATGGTATTCACAAAGAAGGTTAAGAACCTCAGATTTGTCTTTGGTGTTTTCCCTGGACTCAGAAGATTCTTTCCAGTATCGGTTGAAAGAGACCAGTTATTATGCTTCCCAGAGCCATTCATTCCGGCAAAGGGTTTTTCATGAAACAATACATGAAAGTTGTGTTTTCTGGCCACTTCTTCCATCACATCCATAAGAAGTAAGTTGTGATCATTTGCCAGATTAACTTCTTCAAAAACTGGAGCACATTCAAATTGATTAGGAGCAACTTCATTGTGACGGGTTGTTACTGGAATACCCAGTTTTAGTGACTCAAGCTCAAACTCCTTCATAAAGCGATAGGCCCTTTCTGGAATTGACCCAAAATAATGATCGTCCAATTGCTGCCCTTTTGATGCCGAGTGCCCAAAGAGGGTTCTTCCAGTCAGGGTTAAATCGGGGCGAGCCTTGTAGTACGCAGTATCCACCAGAAAATACTCCTGCTCCCAACCGAGCGTTGCATAAACCCTGCTCACATTTCTATCAAAATACTGACAAACCTTAGTTGCCGCTTTATCGAGCGCTGTGATCGACTTAAGCAGAGGCGCTTTGAAATCGAGTGCATGACCAGTATATGAAACAAAGATGGTAGGTATACACAGGGTATTTTCGTAGATAAAGGCAGGTGAAGTTGGATCCCAAGCGGTATAGCCTCTGGCCTCAAATGTGTTTCTCAAACCACCACTTGGAAAGCTAGAAGCATCTGGTTCTTGCTGAGCAAGCTGATCACCTTCAAATTTTTCAATTGCCCTTCCATCGCTGATCGGGGTGAGAAAAGAGTCATGCTTTTCAGCCGTTCTTCCAGTTAGTGGCTGAAACCAGTGAGTATAGTGTGTAGCCCCTTTACTCATTGCCCAGGATTTCATACTGGTCGCTACCTGGTCTGCTATTTTACGATCAATACTTTTACCCTTCTCACGGGCTTCTAAAACCATTTCATATGCCTCTTCAGACAAATATTCCTGCATGGAGACATCATTAAATACATTGCTGCCGAATATAGAAGCGAGGTTATCGATCTTAGGGCTTTCTACGGGAGTACGCTTGAGTGCTTCTTTAAGTGCTTGAAATCTTGATTTTGACATCCTGTGCTGAATTTTTCAATTATTTCAGCAAAATTTCAAATTTTTAGGGGGTCAGGCAAGGCTTTTTACACTTTTACTTATCAACAAGCAAGAAATTAAGGGGTATATTGGCGTATTCCCTATTTTTCAGAATCATCAAGATTCTTTTTCACATCCTTTACACTGTCCTCAATATCCTGTTGAATGTCATTTGCCGCATCCTTAAATTGACGGATCCCACGTCCCAGACCACGCATGATCTCAGGGATTCGTTTTGATCCGAAAAGCAATAAGACAACAAGAAGAATAAAAAAGATCTCTCCTCCTCCAAGGTTTAGGAAAAGTAGGCTTCTGATCATCAGGATTCAATTGCGGCCTCCTGAGCTTCCTTCAGCTTTTTCTTTCCAAAGTCAAGGAGCACTGGAGTTGCTACACAAAGTGATGAATAAGTACCTACGATCACACCGATCATCAATGCAAATACAAATCCTCTAATCACCTCACCTCCGAAGATGAAGATCATGAGCAGTACAAAGAATGTACTCACCGAAGTATTGATCGTTCGACTCAAAGTACTATTCAAGGCGTCATTTACAACCTGATCGTATTTCCTGTGTCGGAACACACCTAAATATTCACGAATCCTATCAAACACAACAACAGTATCGTTGATCGAATAACCTACCACTGTAAGTATGGCTGCTATAAAGGCCTGGTCGATCTCCAAAGAGAACGGTAGGAATCCATAGGCAATAGAGAATACTGATAATACCACGAGTACATCATGGAACATTGCGATCAATGCACCAACACCAAACTGCCAGGTTCGGAATCGAAGTAAGATGTATAAGAAAATGATGATCAATGAGAACAAAACTGCCCATACCGCCGACTGTTTGATATCATCAGCTATGGTTGGCTCAACTTTTTGTGAACTCATCAACTCAAACTCAAGTCCTGCGCTTTGCATCCCTTCACCGAGCTTTGACTGAACTTGTTGTTCTACTTCTGGTCCTTTTTCGTTGATCAGATATTTCGTAGTGATCTTAACTTGATTTGAGGTACCAAATACCTTTACTTCTGGTCTTTGTTTCAAGCCGTCTTCTGAAGTGAAAACACTCTCCAAGGAAGAACCAATTTGTTCTACATCTGCTTCTTGATCGAGTCTCACAATGTAAGACCTTCCTCCTGTGAAGTCAACCCCATAGTTCAAGCCTCTTGTAGCGAAAGAAGCAACTCCCAGGATAATGATCAGTCCTGAGATCATGTAGTACAATCTTCTTCTTGGAATAAATGCAATAGAAAGATTCTTAAATGCCCCTTCAGTAAGTTTTGTAGAAAATGAGATCTTCTGTTTTCTACTCATCTGCCATTCGAAGATCAGTCGAGTAATAAAGATCGCTGAGAAAAGAGACGTAAGAATACCTATGATCAATGTTGTTGCGAAACCTTTGATCGGTCCTGTTCCAAAGACACCAAGGATAATACCCGTTAGAAGTGTGGTAATATTGGCATCAAGAATCGAACTTCTTGCATTTTTATATCCGTCGGAAATTGCCAATTTAAGACCTTTTCCAGCCGTTAACTCCTCCCGGATCCTCTCATAGATCAGTACGTTCGCATCCACAGACATACCAATAGTAAGAACGATACCGGCAATACCCGGTAAGGTCAATGTTGCCCCAAGAGCGGTTAAGACCCCAAATACGAAGAACACGTTTGCAAAAAGTGCAATATCTGCAACTATACCTGCTCGGCTGTAGTAGAAGACCATATATAAAAGAATGATCATCAAAGCAACCATGAATGAGCGCAGTCCGCTGTCGATAGCCTCCTGACCAAGAGAAGGACCTACAACGGCCTCTTCAATGATATTAGCAGGCGCAGGTAGTTTACCCGCTTTCAATACGTTCGCAAGGTCCGCAGCCGTCTCAGTAGAATATCTTCCCGAGATCGAGGAGCGACCACCACGAATCTCCGACTGAACTGTAGGAGCAGAGTAGACATAATTATCAAGTACAATGGCAACACTCTTTCCAATATTTTCAGCAGTAAGGTCTGCCCATTTTTTTGCTCCGCTGGAGTTCATGATAAGCACGACCTCTGGATTTCCAAGAGGGTCATTTTCCACTGTTGCATTGGTTACCACATCTCCTTCAAGAGGAGCCTCGCCAGTTCTGTTATTCGTTTTGATCGCATAAAGCGGGATAACATCAGATTCTGTATCTATGCTTTGAGCTCCCCATAAGAACTTCACTCTGTTTAGCTCTGGGTTTGCAGCTCTGATCTTTCTAAATTCTTTTGACTCTAAAAGCTTGTTCACCTCATCGATGTCCTTTGCATTGGCATATCCCACTACTGGACCTTGAGAGGCATAATATTGTCCCGAGTTTGGATCCTGCTGAAGCGCAGGTCTCAGAAGGCTGAACAATGGATTCTCTCTCGCAAAATCAGCGAAGTTCTGCGATGCTGAAGTATCTTCAACTGCACTGTCTCCGACCAAATCAGCTAAACCGATTTCGTCAGTTGTATCTTTGTCAAAAACACTTGCACTATCTGTCTCAGCAGACTCCTCATCCTCTGCAAAGAGCTCTGCTTCCGCATCGCTCACAGTCTCTACCTCGGCAGAATCAGAGGAACCAGCCGTGGTATCGCTTTCTACCTCACCGCGTAGTTCAGTGTTCAGTTGATCGATCAAGGTAAATACCTCGGCATTTTCATAGGTTTCCCAGAATTCCAGTTTGGCCGTTCCCTGTAATAGTTTTCGTACTCGCTGTGCATCTTTTACCCCTGGTAGCTCAACCACAATTCGATCCGAAGTTGTTAACCTCTGGATCTTAGGTTGAACAACCCCGAGGTTGTCGATACGTTTTCTAAGTACTTGCTCAGTTCTCTTAACAGCATCCTCTGCCTCAGCACGTATTATAGAAAGTATCTCCTCATTGCTAGATTCCCTTGGGAATTTCTCCTTATTCTCTCTGTTGTGAAATACGGAAGCCAACTTGAAGTCTGGGTTAATATCGTTTACCGCCTGACCAAATAGTGTCACAAAATCATCTTGCGAGCTACTTTGTGCTGCTTTAGCATTCTCAATGGCTTTTTGGAAGGTTGGATTTGGACTATTTGATGATAGTGCAACAATGAGGTCTGGAACAGATACTTCCATCGTCACGTGCATTCCTCCCTGTAGATCCAATCCGAGGTTGATCTCCTTTCGCTTGGCTTGCTTGTAAGTGGTTCCAATAAATGGTACAACCTCCTCATTTGCATTTGCTGCCAAATAATCTGACTCAAAAGCCTGATACATAGAATCACGAACATCAAGTCCGAGTCCATCCTGTTCAGCTGCAACTGAATCAACCTTTTGTTCAGCGAATTCTCTCGCTTCTTGCTCAATTCCCCCAGTAAAGAAGGAGAATGACATCTCATATAGGCATGCGAGGACAAGTAGAATGGTGAAGAACCAAATTGCGCCTTTATTCTGCATATGCGTTATCTTAAAACTGCTTGTTTATGAAGCCTGCAAATATATGAATTGCCTCATAGCAATCGGCAGGACACAAGCTTAAAGCTAAATAATTGAAATACAAGGAGTAATTTAAAAGAAACAAGGGATCCGAAGACCCCTATGCTACTTTTCAAATCTTAATTTGGACTTAAAATTCCATATTGTCGAGCACGTCCATTACCGAACGAACTGCTTTCGAAGATTCTTCTAGCAGTGCTTTTTCATCTGCATTAAGATCGAGCTCAATGATGCGCTCAATCCCATTCTTTCCGAGGATAACTGGCACTCCTAAATAAATGTTGTCCATTCCATATTCACCGTTCAGGTGAGCACAAACTGGGAAAACGCGCTTTTGATCACGCACAATCGCTTCCACCATTTGAGCTGCAGCTGCTCCTGGTGCATACCATGCAGAGGTACCTAGCAATTTAACGATCTCGCCACCCCCAACTTTTGTTCTGTCTACGATCGCATTCAACTTATCCTCATTGATCAATTCAGTTACTGGAATTCCACCAACTGTAGTGTATCGTGGAAGGGGAACCATGGTGTCTCCATGTCCACCCATCAACACAGCCTGAATATCTTTTGGTGATACGTTCAATTCCATTGCCAGGAAAGAGCGATATCTGGCTGTATCCAGTATACCAGCCATACCGAAGACCTTTGATGAAGGTTTATTAGCATTCAGGTAAGCACAATAGGTCATTACATCCAAAGGATTTGAAACGATCACCAATATTGCGTCAGGAGAGTGCTTGATCACATTCTCGGTAACAGATTTCACGATCTTAGCGTTTGTAGCAATAAGATCATCACGACTCATTCCAGGTTTTCTTGGCAGACCTGACGTGATCACAACAACTTCAGACCCGGCGGTCTTCGCGTAGTCGTTGGTAGAACCTACCGTTCTGGTATCATACATATTGATCGGAGAAGTTTCCCAGATATCTAGGGCTTTACCTTCTGCAACGCCTTCTTTGATATCGAGAAGGACTACTTCATTTGCTACTTCATTATGGGCAAGAACATTCGCACAGGTTGCTCCAACATTTCCTGCACCTACTACAGTGACTTTCATTGATTTATTTGATTAAAATTGAACATGCTTTCGGGCTGACAAATGTATCATTCTAAGCCGTATGATGCGAAAGGATATACTTTGTATCTTTCAGCTTGTTTTTCAGCACTTTGACAAATTTTGAGTAAAAATAGCATTGACGGAGGCAACCTATTGGCATGCTCCGCGTCTATATTCTGTATTGATGGCATTAAATGACTCCATAACGCTACTACAACTAGTGGATGGCTGTAAAAAAGAAAAAGAAGAATATCAAAAACTTCTTTTCGAGAGATTTTACGGTTTGTTTATGTCTATATGCCTGAGATACACACATAGTGAACACGAAGCAAAGGATCTGATCCATGAGGGATTCATCAAGATCTACAGTAAGATCAAGGAATACAATGGTGAAGGTTCTTTTGAAGGTTGGATGAAGCGGATCATCGTTAATAATGCCATCGATCATTGCCGCAAAAAGACCTCATCGAAAGAAATGCATGTTCATGATCCAGCTCAGTTTGAGAACAGAGCAGAGGAAGAGGAAGATGCAAGCTATGTGAATGAAATAGATCAAAAAGAGATCCTGGAAGCAGTTCAGGGCCTTTCTGATTCGTACAGAGCTGTATTTAACCTGTATGTTATGGAAGAATACAGCCATAAAGAGATCGCCGATAAGCTTGGTATAAGTGTTGGAGCTTCAAAATCCAATCTTGCAAAAGCGAAACGGAATCTCAGAAAAGCGTTACAAAGTCTAATTGAGAAGAGATATGTCTGTTAAACGATTTGATCAATTCGAACAAAACATTAAGGAAGCCCTCAACAACATTGAGCCGCAACCTGATCAATCTGTTTGGAAAGGAATTAAGGGGGATCTTGCGAGCTCCTCTACGAATTCAGGATTCTCCTGGAAGGCGGCTGCCATTGGAAGCATCACAACACTAGCTGTTGCAGGTGGCGTATGGTTAGGGCTTAATAGCCTCGAGAGCGACAATAAGCTGGCACAGGAAGAAACCAAGACCGCGCAAAAGGCTCCAGGAGAAGAGAAAGCTTCAGCACCCGCTGAGCACAAACAAGGTTCAGATCTAGGTGAGTCCACCGATGAAATATCCAATACAAGCTCAGAACCTTCAAAAGGTGAAGCTAAAGGCAATGATTCTTCAAATGAAAGCAATTCATTCAGGGACAACGCTATCGCCCTGGCATGGATCGATTCAGATAAGGACGATGAGGAATTGACCACTAGTCAGGGATCAACTTCAGAAGGAGAAGGAGAAGGAGAAGGAGAAGTAGAAAAAGCAATGGCTGCTAAGGTTCAGGCTACCGAATTTGAAAAAATGGTTGAGGTATCTGAAACAGAAGTTTGTCAGGGCAAGGCCATCGAATGCAGAACGCTCAATGGGAAATCAGCCATTTGGGATATGGGTGATGGTA
>CBFHWY010000032.1:0-27605 GCA_965659675.1 Salibacteraceae bacterium
GATTCCGAATGTTAAAAGCAAAGCCTTAAACTTTTTCATTTGAAATTCATCATTCTACATTTTACATTCTTCCAGGATTAGCTCGTCCTATCGTCCTCACTGTTCCCTTTGATTCCGAATGTTAAAAGCAAAGCCTTAAACTTTTTCATTTGAAATTCATCATTCTACATTTTACATTCTTCCAGGAATAGCTCGTCCTGTCGTCCTCGCTGTTCCCTTTGACTCCGAATGTTAAAAGCAAAGCCTTCTATAATCAGCATTCTGCATTCTGCATTCTTCCAGGATTAGCTCGTCCTATCGTCCTCGCTGTTCCCTTTGATTCCGAATGTTAAAAGCAAAGCCTTCTATAATCAGCATTCTGCATTCTGCATTCTTCCAGGATTAGCTCGTCCTATCGTCCTCGCTGTTCCCTTTGATTCCGAATGTTAAAAGCAAAGCCTTAATCGCTGTGCGATTATCGCTTTTTCCATTCATCCACTTACAGGAATAAATTCCTGACGTTTCTGAATGAAAAAAGCCCTTTCTGCTGGCGCAGAAAAGGCTTTGCTTTCTTAGTGACTCCGCAGGGATTCGAACCCCGAACCTCCTGATCCGTAGTCAGGTGCTCTATCCAGTTAAGCTACGGAGCCTAAGAGGGCGCAAAAATAAGAAAAGCAGAATAGGAAAATCATAAACATCGGAGTATTGATGATGATGTCGATATTTTATGTCCCTGATATGCTCAGGAAATTACATTTGTTCCTGTGAAGAGAGCGCTTATCATCACTTCTCTGTTTTTATTGATCTTGCAGGTTGGCATTGCTCAGAGCCCGCACGATAGGATAGATAGCGCAAACATTAACTTCCCTTTCCTTGAATACCTGATCAAAGCGAAGATCGATAGTGTAAGGAAGTCTAAAACACTTAATCCGCTGATCAACGACTCCGTCCTGTACATGGCCTCTCGTGATCATGCAGACTTCATGAAGCAGGAAGAAGAGCTGACCCACTACCAGAAGTCGAATGTCCAAAAGAAAACCCCGCAAAAGCGAGCTGAGTTCTACGGAGCAAAGGATTATTTCGTGGGAGAGAATGTTGCCCTGATCTATCTATATACCCCCATGACCTATGCCCATGAACGAAGCGATGAAACCCATACGGTGATCAGTTACGACCAGGCTGCGCATGATTTTGTGGTGAATTGGGTAAACTCACGCGGACATTATGCGAATATTCTCACCGAATCATATGAGATCACAGGTGTTGCTGTTTCCTATGACCCAAACGAACAAGCTTTATACGCGGTTCAGATGTTTGCTGAGGTTAGCAGGGATTACGACTTAAAAAAAAATTCTGAACTTTTCCCATACGACCACATCTCCTATGATAAACTAAGGAAAAGCCTTTCTGCAGAGATTGAGGGTCAAAAGTCAAAAAAACTCATCAAGCGTTTTGAGTGGGGACTAAAAAGACCGACCAAATCACATCATTGTCGCGTTAATACAGAACGCTTGTTTAATGCTGATTTCATTCAGCCTTATATCGGAGGTGATGAGATTGGTATTTGTACCTATGATCTGGCTCGATTAAAACGCTTTTTTAGAGGCTGGCGTGATGGACTGGCACTTGAGGTCATCGGTTTCTCAGAGGCTTATACCTGCGATTCTGATATTGCAGAAGGGGAGAAAAAGGTACTGAAAGGGGAGAGCCTTTTCAGTGGACGAGTGACCAAACCGCTCTACAGAAGAGATATCTTAAAGCAGATACGACAGCATGAATTGGAACAAAAGGGTAGGAGGCGTGATCGAAATCGCTGCTTCAACATCGTGCTTGCTAAGGCTCCAGAAGACTTCTATCGCGAGCATAAGGAGATCAAACTCGTGATCATCAAACGCAAACGTGTGTGCACGATCATGAGTTTTCGATCCCTCTGTGGGAATCTCATCTCCTATAAAGTCCCTTCCATAGAAATGGATTTTAGCATAGGGGCAGATACGAGCTTCAAACCCAGAATGCCGGAAGATAGATTCATTGAGCGGGTCCGTTTTGAGAAGAATTCCATTGACTTCAAGGCATCAGAAGTAGATAGTGTGGTGATGCTTCTGAAAGATGAGGGAGTAGAGATCAAAAATCTTGATATCAAAGCCTTTGCGAGTATTGAGGGCAATATCTCTGATAATAAGGGGCTCTATCAGGCACGAGCATTTGGTGTGCTCGAAGCCATCGAAGAGAAGATGGGAAGATCGGTTGAGCATAATATCTCAGCGGAAGAGAACTGGCAGGATTTCAAAAGAGATATCAGCCTGAGAAAAGAGTATCGCTATCTGCAAAAAATGGATAGTGCCGAGCTTCGCGATTATCTGAGTAAGCCTGAACATGCTGATAAACTTGAGCCTATGCTCGCTAAACATCGCTACACCTATGTGAGGGTGAAATATTCGCCAATCCTTAAACAGGAAGAGGCGACGATGTATGCAGCAGATGAATTTAATGCTAAGGTGCTCAGATTCAAGAAAGGAAAGAATATTCCAAAGCCAGTATTTGATCGTTTGATGCGTATTCAAACCTATTTATTTCAAAAGGCTATCCAGGAGGCTGATGGCTATTATGATTCTCTTTATCTACCGCGTTCAGACAATTTTTTTCCACTCTTTTTTAGAGATCTGCAATTCAAGTATCATATTGGCAGGTACGCTGACCTTGAGTATTTTGTGGAGTTGGAGAAACTCAGGAAGCGCAATAAGTCAAGTATGGTTGAAACCGCTTATCGCATCTTTTTGATCAACCAGAGTGGCAATGAACTTTACAGCGAATACCTTAAGCCTTCGGTGATCTCTAGTTTGATCGAAGATCTAAAAGCACAGGGAGATCAGGATACCTTGATCCATGAGCTAGAAGCACTTTATCACTTCAGCCGGGCTAACTCGCTTTATCGAAAGTATGGAGGACGCAACCTGAAAAGAGCTAAATCATCGATAAAGTATCTCTACGATCGCTTTTCAAATGAAGAAGAGTTGAGTCCGCGTTTTAAGTATTCCCTGGCGCGTTATTTTGTGCTGTTCTACAAGTTCGATTACGCACTCGAACTGCTGGAAGAGGGAGCGCTGAGCGCAAAACCGAACGACTACGACCTAAGCTTATACCTAAAGATCATGGCTATGCGCGACCTGGAATCACCTTCAGAAGAATTCAGGCAGCTGCTGCTCAATGCAATTGATCAACTTGGAAAAGAGCGCTGGTGTGGACTCTTTATTGGGCAATGCAATATTCCCATGGATATCTTCGATTTTGAAACTATCCTGGATCTTTATTGTGAAGAGTGTCGTTAAGTACTCTGGCTAAATAGCTTAGTTCTGGTGGTGAGCTTTGATCCTTGGGATCAATACTTCCTCCTCAACAAAAGCATGGATATCAAGATCCAAAAGCAGGTTTTCCAGGGTGTTGATCAACACACGCACTCCCCAAAACTCCTGTTCGCTTGCTGAGCGATCCTTCAGCACAGAAATGATCATCTCTAACTCGCGTTCATTTTTGTGATCATGATTTGAGGTGTCGAGCTGAACCTCTCCAAACGAAGCCTTATCTAATCGGTAAAGCAATGGAAAAAGGTGGCGCTCTTCAAAAAGAATGTGCTCTGTTAGATCCTTTCTGAACTCACCAAAGTAATTGTTCAATACATCAAGCAAAGGCTCATCGGCATTTCCCTTTAAAGCTTCTATCTGCTGTTCGACCTCAGGCAGACGCTTTGTCAAATAATGGTCGTGAGTAGAGTAGAGGTAATTAAGGACATCTCCATCATCCAAATGCTCAAAGAAATCAGCATCGGGCTCAATCTCACCTGAGTAAATGCTCAAAATAAGTTCATAAAGATCCCTACTTACAGGATATAATTCCAGGTCAAGTTCTTCCAGATTTGGGTTGAATCGCTGTTGGAGCGAAGTCTCGAGGTTTTCCTTTGGTAAGATCTGACGAATACGCATAAGAGTAATAGTTTGTTTGGATGAAATTAGGCTATGATAAGTCGCGTACTATCGAGCTTCATCGAAACTTTTCAATAAGTCTTGTTAATATCAATAAATAAAGGGCGCAAATCTACTCGTATTCCGCTTGTATTCACCATAAGAGGAAAATTTCAACAAAAGCAGTTTTTCTTCAAATCGCGCTTTCATATCGAAGTTAACAATCAGAACGAGCCATGTTAGCCACAGCTCCCATTCGGCGGGGCTTTCTAAACAAATAAACAATGTGTATAACATGATCCCGGAATAGATCGGGTGTCTTACATAACGAAAAGGACCATGGGTGATCAGCCTGGCATTGGCTTTTACTTCAGGCTGAACATTGATGTTAAAGATCCCAGCGAAAAAGATCGACCACAGAATAAAAGCCATACTCAGGGCAGCGGGAAGGTAATAAAGCATTGTTGGAATCGCTTTTCCCTTCATAGCCAGGAAGATCAGGCAAGCAAACTGGATCAGAATATGAAAGAGGCTGCGTGCAGACATCGAACAAATGTCTGAATTAATTGCTATTCAAAAGTGGAACTTGAAGTGAGAGAAATATCAAATGGCCGAAAGAAAGATCTCGATTGGATCAAAGGAATTTTAGGTAAACCCTATGGTTTTTGGGAGAATATCAAATTAAGAGGAGTGGGCTCACCTCCGCTCAAATACCACAGCGGTAACGTTTATCTCGATACAGCAAAGTTGAAGGTCAATAGCGCCGACTACTGCAATCTTCAACTATATCCTACTGGAATTCTATTCAGGATGAATGTCAATACCCAGGTCTACGCCATACCAATTCCCTTTTCACAACTGGGCAGCATGCAAATACAGGAGCAGGCTGATAAATATTGGCCATATCATCTATCAATTGAAGTTAGAGATCATAATACTTTAAAATTCAGGATTAAAAAGGATCGAGTAAATACTTTAATATCCTTTCTGACCAAAAAACAATTCGCGGGACGCTTTGCATTACACAGACTCTGAATGAATGTCCTACCTTTGTCGAGCCTGATGGTGCCAGCAAGGCTTAAAATGGGAATACGGTGTAATTCCGAAACTGTTCCCGCAGCTGTGAGCTCCATATCAGTTTTCGTCTCACGCCACTGTTCATTGAACGGGAAGGCAAGAAAACGGAGCGAGTCAGAAGACCTGCCATTGAGGTGATTCACCCTTCGGGAAAAAGGCCATGGATCGACCATATATTAACCTAAAAACTGTATACGATGAAGTATATCTACACGCTAATAGGATTGATGCTCCTTAGTCAAATTGGCATCGCTCAAAACAAATTATATTCAGTATTGATCCTTAATGAAGGACGCTATGATTATGTAAATCAAACCCAAACAATTCCGGTTTCTTTAGGGAAATACGATCCATCTTCTAAGACTTATGAGAAGATAAGGAATATCGACGGAGTACGCTTTGCATCTGACCTTTTGATCCATGAGAATTTTATTTTGATCGCGGCCGATGAAGACCTGATTAAACTAGACCGTTATAACTATCAGGAATTGGATAGAGTAGAAGTCAAAGGGGTTAGAAAGTTGGCAGTGGTTGACGATCAGATCTTTGTTACCAGAGGAGAATACCTCCTCAGTTTTGATTCATATCTGCATATCTACGATATCAACGACCTTAGCCTGATTGCTGCTATTGACACTGTGAATGGACCTAAATACGCTACTGAAGGAATGGCGGTTCTAAACGACAAAGTATATGTAGCAGTGAACAATGCATTTGATTTCGGCAATGAATTGGGCTTTATAGGAATTTATGATGTTACAAATTCAAGCTATGGAAATGAGATCCAGTTGCCGAATAGCGCCACCAACCCTGATAATATCATGGTGGATGGAAACATGGTGTATACGCTGAACAACCACAGTTTTGACCAAAGTTCGATCTCAATCATTGATGGAAACAGTAGTACGGTAAGTACTAGTTACCTCGCCAATGTAAGTGCGGGTTGCGGAACCAGTGCCCTTTATGACGGCGATGTGCTTTATCAGGAAATGATGGAACAAACCCTCTATGGCTTTGATACCGATCAAAAACTGGTGAACGATAGCTTTAAACTTGATCTTAATTTCTATGGCCTGGCTGTTGATCCGGTGGATGCTAAAGTATATGCTACTACCACTGATTTTGTGTCTAACGGAGCTTTGTTAGTTTACGACAATTGGAATCAAGTGGATTCGATCAGCATCGGAGTTTCTGCAGGAAATATTGCATTTGACGTGAGAAACACCAGCGCTGTCGAGGACAATCTGTTGGAGTCTATAAAGCTATATCCGAACCCTGCTCAAGACAAGCTTAACATTGCTGGACTAGAAGGAGAGAAATTTCAGGTTAAACTAAAGAACATGAATGGTCAGATCATCAGTGTTCATCAAAGTGCTGAACTTGATCTGAGTGGCCTTAGCGCAGGAGTGTACCTCGTTGAGATCACAACTGCTGGTCAAAGGATAAATCAGAAGCTTATTGTAGAGTAATCATTACCCTGCGTTCTTTTAGATAGTCTAAAAGAAACTCCCAATATTCATCAAAAGCCCCAAGCTTCTCCGGCGCATGCAAACCCGGATGGAGTTTGGGGTTTTTTAGTAACCACTCCACAGCCGCGGTGCAGTTATACGCTGTTGTTTGTGTCATGGACGACCAACCCTCATCATTTCGTTCAGCATTGAGTTCAATATGTACGGATTCATTTTCTCCCTTGATCTCGATCTGCATCAGCGTGAACTCAGGGTCACTATCATCCAGTTTCCAGGCTTTGAATAGCTTATTGCTTGTTTGATCCAGCATATCTTTATCAAAGAATCCTGCTTCCCTCAAAAACTCCATCTGTTTGGCATGACCTGGATAACGAAGGGTTTTCTCTACCATGTTTGGGATATTCGGAAAGGAGGTCAGCAATGAGCGCAGACCGTCAGAATTGAAAGCCTCAAGTTCTCCGTATTTGGAATGACCTATGCTTTCCACCTCACTGAGGGCTGGCATCGTAATGTCTTTGGATTCTCTTCGAAACCTTGCCGGACGCACATATTCTTCAATGACATCTGAAGGGGAGAAGGGCGCTTTATAGTTGAAGGGTGGGTTCTTTTCCAGAGGCAATCCGCCAACCATACACTTAAAGCTTTTTACGTCGAATTTATTGGCATAATATCCAAGGGCAATGTTGTCAAAACCTGGTGCAACTCCACAATCGTAAAGCAGGAAGTTAGCGTGCTCCTTTAAGTTAGAATCTAATGATGATGCGTCTTCCGGAAAGAATGAGATATCTAAAATGTTCTTTCCAAGGGGGATCATTCGATTCAAAGCCTTGAAGGCAATGGCTCCGGGTACGGCTAAGACCAACAGGTCAAAATGTAACAAGGGGCTAAGCTCTGACGTTAATACATCAAAGGCTTTTGCCTGGCCATTGTGGGCTTCTTGATTCCGATCAAAAAGTTCCACCTCGTGTTGCTTTGATAACTCATGGAATATGAGGGATCCAACCATCCCTCCACCGATCACTGCGATCTTGTTCATATTTTAAGGTATGAATGTTGTTAACTTAGTATCTAAATCGACTCATGGCCTTCACTAGCCAATATATTTGTTTTCCAAACCTAGTTAATCTGCACATGCACAAACTTGTCTGTATCATTTCTGCCGCTTTTCTGCTTTTACAATTTGATCTTTCTGCACAGGAAGATCAGGAAGAGAAAAAAGGATTCTTTAAAAATCTTATTTCTGTCGATACCTCTTCGGTTGAACGCAATTTACTGGCTAATGCTGAAGTACTTGAGAATGATCAGCCCTTGTGGGGAGCTACTGTGGCCCTTTATGAGAACGGACATTTAGTGAAGGTCGATCGCAGTGATAGCCTTGGTAAATTCAGTCATGTGATGGACTTCGGGACCTATTATACTTTAAAGTTCTCAAAGCCGGGTTACGTATCAAAGATCCTTGCGATCGATACTCGCGATATGCCTGAAGAAGATAAGGAGACCGGTTATGACCTCGGACGTTTTAAAATGAATCTGACGCGCTACGTTCCAGGTATGGATACCAGCGCATATGCTGAGCCAGTGGCAAAATATGCTTTTGACCCCTTACAGAGGATGTTTTTGGTTGAGCGTAAATTCACCAAAAAACAGCAGAAGAAACTGGCTAAAGTAGAGGAGAAGAATCAAGAGGTCCTGGCTCAAAAAGCTGATGAGTTTGCCAGAATTGATAAGGAATACGAATTGATCATCAGAGATGCCGATCTGGAGTTTAAGAATGGGGATTACGAAATGGCCAGAACCTATTACAGGGATGCGCTAAAGGTGAAGCCAAATGAAGTTTATCCGAAAGAACAAATGCAGAAGATCACTAAGCTCATGGCGGATAAGAAAGAGAATCAAAAACGCTATGACCTGCTTATCCTGCAAGGGGATAATGCCTTTAAAGCTGAAAATTACAGCAGAGCTAAACAGTCATATGAATCTGCTCTGGTGATCTTCGAGAACAAGGAATATCCAAAACAACAGCTGGCAAAGATCAAAACACTGGATGTTGAGAAGCCAAAAGAGGCAAAGAAAGAAAAGAAAGATCCGAAAGACTTCAAGATCAGCGAAGAGGACAAACAAAAAAGCACAGGTTATATGTCTGAATTGGCCAAGAAATACCCTGAAGGTCTAACGGAAGAGGTCAATGAAGAAGGATCTAAAAAGGTCACGCGAAGGATCATCGTTAATGGTAATATCGGAGTTGAATACAAGAAAGTAGAACATAATTGGGGTGGGATCTTCTATTTCAAGAATGGGAGCCCAACAACAGAATACGTTTGGTTAAAAGAGACGGAATAAATTGAGATTACTACTCACTATATTGATAGGGCTTGCATCTTCACTGAGCTTTGCTCAGGAGGATCAGGAAATTCAAAAAGGCAAGATCATGATCTGGGGCTTTGTGACCCAGGAGAACGGCGGGCTTCAAAACGCCAAAGTGTATGTCTATGCTGATGATACTCAGATCAGAAGTCTGAACACAGACAAAAAAGGTCGATTTGAAGTTGACCTTGATTACGACGCTAATTATCGCTTTGAGTTTTATAAACGCAACTACGTAAAGAAGAAAATTGAGGTGGATGCAACCGACATTCCACTGGAGCACCAACGTTTTGGTCATGAGTGGGGTGGATGGGAAGTTGAGCTCCTGAAAAAGGTTCCTGGTATGGATACCTCAGTTTATGAATTCCCGGTGGCAAAGGCCGTTTATCAGGACGATGAGGCAAACTTCGGCTTCGACTATACTTACATGCATCAGAAAGAGGAGGAGTTCAAGGAGGCTGAGAAAGAGCAGAAAAAGCTGATCAAGGAGTACGAAAAAGAGATGAAAGAGCAGGAAAAGCTTTATGCGGATCTTCTTGCTGAGGCGAACGATGCTTACGACAATCAGGAGCTGGAGAAGGCGCTGGAAAAGTACAAGGCTGTTTTGGAGATCAATTCAGGCAACGACCTGGCGCTGGAACGCAGAGATGAGATCAATGCTGAACTGGAGAGACGATCGCTTTATGCAAAGTATAAAGGAGAAGCTACAGCCAAAGAAGCTGGTGGTGA
Organism: Salibacteraceae bacterium; assembly: GCA_965659675.1. GTDB lineage: Bacteria > Bacteroidota > Bacteroidia > Flavobacteriales_G > Salibacteraceae > CBFHWY01. The sequence goes on from CBFHWY010000032.1 coordinate 9,578, forward strand.
ACTGGAAGCGGCACTGGAGTTCTGGAGAAAAGCTAAACCTCAAATGCCAGAGTCAAGTGAAGCACAGGAGAACATCGAACGGATCATGGATTTGATCAGCCAAAAAGAGGCTGAACTCCTGGCTGTGAAAAGAGAAGAGGAAGCGGCACGCATGAGGGAAGAAGAAGCCAAACGTCAGGCTGAGAGAGAAGCACTTGAAAAGCAAAAAGCCGAGGAGGAAAGGAAACGCCAGGAGGAATTGGCTCGTCAGCAAAAACTTGAAGAAGAGCGAAAACAACGTGAAAAAGAAGAGATGGAGCGCCTCTTAGCTGAAAAGCGAGCATCTGAATTGGCGGCTGCTGCAGCAGCTAGTACTCCGAAAGATAAAGACGCGGCAAAAGCACGCTTGATGGAAATGGATAAAAAGAGCGATGAATTTGTTCAGGAGTTAGCTAAAGTCTACCCTCAAGGTGTCACAGAAGAGGTCGAGAAGTTCAAAAACCGAACGGTTTACAAAAGAATTGTGGTGAAAGGAAATAGGGGAGACCTCTACGAGAAAGTAGTCTATAACTATGGTGGAGTTTTCTATTTCAAAGACGGAGAGTCCGTCGACCAGTATATTTGGGATAAAGAAACCGTACTCGACTGATCAGGCTCTGGCAGGCTGTAGCGCTGGGAATTTTAGTTCAGCGAATGCCAAACTTCCAAAAAGCACTCCATTAAAGAAAAAGTCGCCCATAACCGTATTTAAGGCCAGGCTTCCAAACATGCTGTTCTCCAAAAATGGAATGGCTACGGCATAGCAGGTCATCAAACCTTCAAGGTTTTGAGCGTAAAGTGGATTTCCAAGCCAAACCGCAAAGTTTGTCAGTAAAAAGAAAACAGCAGATCCTGCAATCGATCTTCCGAAGATCTGTTTAATGGTTCTGTTATTGCGCATTCCCATACCAAGAAGTGCAATGAGACCAAAACTCAGATACACAGCCCACATGTTGGCATGAAATCCAATGATCATATCAGTAATGAACATGCTTAACATGGGAATAAGAATCGCAAAATGTCTTTGCTTAAAACTGGCACCGCCAAAAAGCGCGATGGCTCCAACAGCGGTAAAGTTGAAAGGGTGTGGCATAAGGCGTGTGAAAGCAGCCATCAAAACCAGTCCGGAAAGAAATAAGATGCGTTTCTTGTTCAATGTCATAATAAACTTCTTTGTCGCGAAATTAAGAATCTCTCAGTTAGAAAATACCTTCCTTGAGAATATCGTGCAGATGAACTAGACCTGCATAGTTCTTCCTATCTAACACGACAAGCTGCGTGATGTTGTGTTTTTCCATGACTTCCAGTGCTTTTATCGCCAATTCATCACTTTGAATGGTCTTTGGATCTGAGCTCATCACCTCAGAAGCCAGGGTATCGCTGAGGTCAGAATTCTTTTGCAATGCACGACGAATATCTCCGTCGGTGATCAATCCTTTGATGATCCCACTCTCGATGACCGCAGCAGCACCAAGACGTTTTTCGCTTATTTCGATCACTACTTCAGTCAGCTTTTGTTCTGGTGCGACAGCTGGCTTCTCATTTTTAGAAGAAAGATCAGCTACTCTTAGGTACAGACGTTTCCCTAAAGCGCCTCCTGGGTGATAACGCGCAAAATCTTCAGGTTTGAAGTTTCTTTTCTCCAACAAACACACAGCCAGGGCATCACCCAGGGCCAATTGTGCAGTGGTGCTGCTGGTAGGGGCAAGGTTATTGGGGCAAGCCTCCTGTTCGACTCTGGAGTTGATCACGAAGTCTGCTTCTTTACCCAAACTCGAGTCGGCATTGCCAGTCATCCCAATGATCTTATTTCCCATGGTTCTGATCATTGGCAATAATGCACGGATCTCTTCAGTGTTTCCGCTATTGGAAAGGCACAAGACCACGTCATTTTCCTGAACATTGCCCAGGTCCCCGTGCAATGCGTCAGCCGCATGCATGAATATGGAAGGTTGACCCGTAGAATTCATGGTAGCAACGATCTTGTGTGAAATGTTGGCACTCTTACCCACTCCTGTTACAACCAGGCGACCGTTGGCGGACAATATGCACTCTACTGCCTGAACAAATTCACTGTCAAGCTGTTCCTGAAGTGATAGTAGTGATTCAGCTTCTATCTGGAGCGTTTTTCTCGCTGACTTTAATATGTCCATAGTCTCTTGTTGTTGAGCTGAAATATTGAACAAAAAGCTTGTCTCATCAGAGGCTTTATGTTATTTTTATGAAACGAAAATACGAATTGAACTATACAGCGCGCTGAATGCAGACTGAAACGATTGAATTAAGAGAGGCTTTAAAACACTATTTCGGATTCGATTCCTTTAAAGGAGAGCAGGAAGATATCATGAAAAGTGTTTTGAATGGTCACGATACCTTCGTGATCATGCCAACAGGGGGAGGGAAATCACTTTGCTATCAGCTTCCCGCGCTGATCTCAGAGGGCACAGCGATCATCATTTCTCCTTTGATCGCCCTGATGAAGAACCAGGTGGATGCCATCAGAGGTTTTAGTCAGGATGATTCCGTAGCACATTTTCTCAATTCCTCTTTAAACAAGACTGAGATCACTCAGGTAAAATCTGATATTACTTCAGGCAAGACCAAGCTGCTATATGTAGCACCAGAATCACTCACTAAAGAAGATAACCTCATTTTCTTTCGTGGGATCAAGGTCTCTTTTGTGGCGGTAGATGAAGCCCATTGTATCTCTGAATGGGGACACGATTTCAGACCTGAATACCGCCGGATCAAGGAAATGATCCAGTCGATCAACGCAGATATTCCTGTTATGGCTCTTACGGCCACAGCTACGCCGAAGGTTCAGGGTGATATTCAGAAAAACCTAGGAATGCAGGATGCACGGGTTTTTAAAGCTTCATTTAACAGACCTAACTTATTCTATGAGGTTCGACCAAAGGTTGATCCAGTAAAGCATATCATCAAGTCCATTAAAGAACGATCAGGTAAATCGGGTATTATCTATTGTTTATCAAGAAAGAAGGTAGAAGAGATCGCCGAAACCCTGGTGGTAAACGGAATCAAAGCACTTCCGTATCATGCTGGTTTTGATGCAAATACGCGCTCTAGAAATCAGGATATGTTCCTGATGGAAGAGGTGGATGTGATCGTAGCTACGATTGCTTTTGGAATGGGTATCGATAAGCCGGATGTCCGATTTGTGATCCATTTTGATATTCCGAAAAGTCTTGAGGGATATTATCAGGAAACAGGTAGGGCTGGTCGCGATGGAGGAGAAGGCTACTGTTTGGCCTTTTACGCTTACAAAGACATTGAAAAACTCGAGAAGTTCATGCAGGGTAAGCCTGTGGCTGAACAGGAGATAGGTCGACAATTACTGGAAGAGGTTGTGGCCTATGCTGAAACGAACATGAGCAGAAGAAAATTTCTGCTTCATTACTTTGGAGAAGACTTCGATGAAAAGAATGGCGAAGGTGCCATGATGGACGACAATGCGGTGAACCCAAAACCTCAGGTAGAAGGAAAGGATCACATTGTTCAGATGTTGAATTGCATCCTCGAACTTAAAGAGCAATTCAAGGCAAAGTATATCGTAGATGTGCTGCTGGGTAAGGAGAGTTCTGAGATCAAGTCTTTCCGGCACAATCAGCTAGATAGCTTTGGGGTAGGTAAAGAGAAAGATCAAAATTTCTGGTTATCCATTATTCGTCAATCTACCGTAGCTAAGCTTCTTCGGAAAGAAATAGAATCCTATGGGGTACTCAAAGTAACCGATGAAGGGAAGAAATTCCTTGAGTCTCCACATTCATTTATGATCTCATTGGATAGAGACTACGAAAAGATCTCAGATGACGGGATCATCACCAACACGTCTGGCGGTGGCAATGCTGCTGATGAAGCACTTTACAATATGTTGAAGTCGCTTACAAAAGATATTGCCAAAAGAAAGAACGTTCCTCCTTTTGCGATTTTCCAGGAGCCATCCCTACAGGATATGGCCAATCGTTACCCTGTGAACATGGAAGAACTTCAAAATATTGTTGGAGTGGGGAAGGGCAAAGCCATGAAATATGGTAAACCTTTCGTGGAGATGATCGCTAATTATGTTGAGGAAAACGACATCGATCGTCCACAGGATATTGTGGTTAAAAGTGTTGCCAATAAATCGGGTAAGAAGGTCTACATCATTCAAAGTGTCGACAAGAAAATGCCATTGGAAGACATTGCCAGCAACAAAGGCATGGAAATGCCAGAACTCATCAAAGAGATGGAGTCAATTGTCTTTGCAGGCACCAAGTTGAATATCGATTACTATATCGAAGACACTATTGACGAAGACAAGAAAGAAGAGGTATTCGATTACTTTATGGAAGCGGAGTCTGACTCGCTTGAAGACGCCCTTGATGAATTAGGTGAGGACGATTACGAAGAAGAAGAAATGAGGCTACTCCGAATTCAGTTCATGAATGAAGTAGCCAATTAATTATTTCCCTTTTGATTTCTTATTATCAGAGCTTGAACTGCTAGACTTAGACTTGGAGCTTTTGGGTGTTTTCACTTTGATCACCACATTATCCTCCTTTTTGTCGTAGGTAGCCACCAGCTCATCACCATCTTTGAGTTTATTGTTGATGATGTGTTCTGCCATAGGATCTTCAAGATACTTTTGGATAGCCCTCTTCAGCGGTCGAGCTCCAAACTTCTCGTCGTATCCTTTTTCAGCTACATAATTCTTTGCCTCTTTGGTCAGTGAGATCTTGTAACCCATATCTTCTACACGTAGGTAGAGACTCTCCAATTCGATATCGATGATCTTGAAAATATCTTCCTTACTCAATGGGTTGAACATTACCACATCATCAATTCGATTGAGAAACTCAGGAGCAAATGCCTTTTTCAGTGCATTTTCAATTACTCCTTTGGCATGGTCGTCGGCCTGAGCCTTCTTGGCAGTTGTGCTGAAACCAACACCCTGTCCGAAGTCCTGCAGCTGTCTGGAACCAATATTCGATGTCATGATAATGATGGTGTTTCTAAAATCGACCTTTCTTCCCAGACTATCGGTAGCATGACCATCATCCAGGATCTGGAGCAGAATATTAAATACGTCTGGATGCGCCTTTTCGATCTCATCAAGTAAAATGACAGAGTAAGGCTTTCTTCTTACTTTTTCAGTAAGCTGACCACCTTCTTCATAGCCTACATATCCCGGAGGCGCTCCCACCAATCTAGAGATGGCAAACTTCTCCATGTATTCACTCATGTCGATCCTGATCAGGTTCTCTTCCTTATTGAATAGGAAGCGAGTTAACTCTTTTGCCAATTGGGTTTTACCTACACCGGTTGGACCGAGGAAGATAAATGAACCAATAGGCTTCTTAGGATCTTTTAATCCTGCTCTGTTACGTTGAATCGCTTTGACCACCTTAGTGATGGCATTGTCTTGTCCAACTATGGTACCCTGAAGCGACTCATTCATATTCACCAGGCGATCACTTTCTTTCTGAGCGATACGCTGCACAGGTACCCCAGTGATCATCGCAACCACTTCAGCTACATTGTGAGCATCTACTTTTTCACGATGGTGCTTGGTTTCCTCTTCCCATTTATTCTTTGCGGCCTCGAGCTCTTCTGAAAGTCGACGCTCAGAATCTCTGAGTTTAGCGGCCTCTTCATACTTCTGGCTGCGCACTACACGATTCTTTTGATCTTTGATATCCTCGATCTTCTTTTCGATCTCTTCGATCTCCTTTGGGACTTTAATGTTGGTAATGTGCACCCTTGAACCTGCTTCATCCAAAGCATCAATAGCTTTGTCAGGAAGAAAACGATCGGTCACATAACGCTCAGTGAGCTTAACGCAGGCCTCCAAGGCCTCATCAGTGTACATCACGCTGTGGTGGTCCTCGTATTTGGTCTTGATGTTATTGAGGATCTGTAAGGTCTCTTCAGGAGTGGTCGGCTCAACGATCACTTTTTGGAAGCGACGTTCCAAAGCTCCATCCTTTTCAATGTTGGTTCTATACTCATCGAGCGTAGTAGCACCAATACATTGGATCTCTCCTCGGGCAAGTGCTGGTTTGAACATATTACTGGCATCAAGAGAACCACTGGCGCCACCTGCACCAACAATGGTATGGATCTCGTCAATGAAGAGAATGACATTCGGGGCTTTTTCAAGCTCACCCATTACAGCCTTCATACGCTCTTCAAATTGTCCGCGGTACTTGGTTCCTGCAACAAGTGAAGCAAGATCGAGTGTGACCACACGCTTGTTGAAGAGTACGCGACTCACTTTCTTCTGCACGATGCGAAGTGCAAGACCCTCTGCAATGGCAGATTTACCAACACCTGGCTCTCCGATGAGTATCGGGTTATTCTTCTTTCTACGGGAAAGGATCTGAGAGACCCTTTCAATTTCTTTTTCTCTTCCTACGATCGGGTCGAGTTTGTTGTCGCTCGCCATTTTAGTGAGGTCCCGACCAAAGTTGTCGAGTACAGGCGTTTTGGATTTGATTCCAGAGGCTGATTTTCCAGAACCACCGCCTTGAGAACCAGCATTTCCAAATCCTTCGTCATCTCCTTCATCTGTACCACCAGTGATCTCAGCTTTGAAATCACCTTCTTCTTCCTTTTCTGATAATATGTGTTCCAATTCTTCTTTAACTAAATTATAATCTACACTGTAATTCTGCAGGGCCTGGCTTCCAACATTGTTCTCATCCTTTAAGATCGACAATAAAAGATGCTCTGTTCCGATAACCGGGCTCTTAAAGAGTTTTGCTTCGAGGTAGGTGATCTTTAAGGTCTTTTCAGCTTGTTTGACCAATGGAATATTACCCAGATTGCCACTTGACTTCACAGCCGAACCCGTACTAATGCTCTGCTCAATGTACTTTCTTAGGCTATCGAGCTCAACATTAAGGTTTTTAAGTATTCTCACGGCCAGACCTTCACCTTCACGGATGATGCCCAGCAGAAAATGCTCAGTGCCGATATAGTCATGCCCTAACCTCAGGGCCTCCTCCCGGCTATATGAAATAACATCCTTAACCCTAGGTGAAAAATTTGCTTCCATTCGTCTTGCTCTTTCCTCAATTTTAATGCAAAGTACTCAAAAATTGTAACGATTCAAATGTAAGCGGTCAATCCTGCATGCAATTCGGAAGATACTCACATTTTCGAACCAAAATTTGTTAAAAAAACGCCCTCTGTTAACAGCACAAAGCATCATATTAAAGATATCTTCGAAACACTATTTGCGGAGAGCATATTTGCTAACTTTTATAAGATAACATGGCAGAAGGAGAAAAGATCATTCCTATAAATATTGACGAGGAGATGAAATCAGCCTACATCGATTATTCGATGTCGGTAATCGTTTCAAGAGCACTACCCGATGTGAGAGATGGCTTTAAGCCTGTTCACCGCAGAGTGCTTTACGGAATGTTAGACCTGGGAGTACTCTCAAACAGACCTTATAAGAAATCAGCCAGGATCGTAGGAGAGGTACTTGGTAAATATCACCCTCACGGTGATACATCGGTTTATGACACAATGGTCAGAATGGCTCAGCCTTGGTCGCTTCGTTATCCACTCGTTGATGGTCAGGGTAACTTTGGTTCCATTGATGGTGATAGTCCGGCTGCCATGCGTTATACGGAGGCCCGTTTGCGCAAGATCTCCGAGGAGATGCTCGATGATATCGACAAAGAGACGGTAGATTTTGCACTGAACTTTGACGACTCGCTGGAAGAACCTACCGTACTTCCCGCAAAGATCCCGAATCTGCTCGCCAATGGAGCCAGCGGAATCGCAGTAGGGATGGCCACCAATATGCCACCGCACAACCTTACTGAGGTGATCAATGCTACCGTTGCCTACATTGATAATAAAGAAATAGATATCGAAGGCCTGATGGAGCATATCACTGCTCCCGACTTCCCTACAGGAGGTATTATCTATGGTTATGATGGCGTGAAACAAGCCTTTGAAGAGGGTAGGGGACGTATCATGATGCGTGGCCAGGTGACCATTGAAGAGTCAAAGTCTGGACGAGAGCAGATCATTGTCACTGAGATCCCATATCAGGTCAACAAAGCAGATATGATCATTAAGACCGCTGAGTTGGTCAACGATAAAAAGATCGAAGGCATCTCAGACGTTCGGGATGAATCAGACCGAAACGGACTTCGTATAGTATATGAGCTTAAGCGAGATGCAATTACAAACGTTGTCTTAAACAAATTATATAAGTACACTCAACTTCAAACATCTTTCAGTGTAAACAACATCGCACTTCATAAAGGGCGTCCGAAATTGATGAATCTGAAGGATCTGATCTCGGCATATGTTGAGCACAGACACGATGTTGTGGTTCGCAGAACGCAATACGAACTGCGCAAGGCAGAGGAGCGTGCACACATTCTGGAAGGTCTGATCATCGCGATCGATAATCTGGATGAAGTCATTGAGTTGATCCGTGCGAGTAGAACGCCAGAAGATGCGAAGAATGGGTTGATGGAGCGTTTTGAGCTCAGCGAACTGCAAGCTAAGGCTATTCTCGATATGAGATTGCAGAAACTCACCGGACTTGAGAGAGATAAACTCAAAGAAGAGCACGCTGAGTTAATGAAACTCATTGATCACCTTAGAAACATCCTTGATAAGGAAGAACTTAGAATGCAGATCATTAAAGATGAACTTCTCGACATGAGAGAGAAGTATGGAGATGATCGTCGCACAGAGATTGTTTACGCTGCGGATGATATGCGCATCGAGGATATGATCCCTAATGATGAAGTGGTGGTCACCATTTCTCATATGGGCTATATCAAAAGAACAAAACTGAGTGAATATCGCGCTCAGGGTAGAGGAGGTACTGGGAGTAAAGGCAGTACCACGCGTAATGAAGACTTCCTGGAGCATTTGTTCGTTGCTAAGAATCACAACTACCTATTGATTTTTACTGAACACGGTAAGTGTTACTGGATGAGGGTTTTTGAGATTCCTGAAGGCACCAAAGCCAGTAAGGGAAGAGCTATTCAAAACCTGATCAACATTGGTCAGGATGACAAGATCATGGCTTATATCAATGTGGAGGATCTCACTGATGAAGACTACATCAACAACAACTTCATCATGATGTGCACCAAGAATGGTGTGGTCAAGAAAACGTCACTTGAAGCGTATTCTCGTCCAAGACAGAATGGTATCATCGCGATCAATATCAGAGAGGATGATGAGCTGCTTGAAGCGAAGTTAACCAGTGGTTCAAGTCACATCATCATGGCCCTGGAAAGTGGAAGAGCCATACATTTTGAGGAAAGCAAGGTTCGTCCAATGGGACGGGGTGCTTCTGGTGTTCGAGGTATCACGCTAGGTGGACCAAAAGACCGAGTGATTGGAATGATCACCCTTGAGAGTGATGATGAGCACACCGTACTTGTTGTTTCTGAGAAAGGATACGGAAAGAGAACCACCTCAGAGGATTACAGGATCACGAATCGAGGTGGAAAAGGGGTTAAAACCATGAATATCACCGATAAGACCGGTAAACTCATCTCTCTTAAAGCTGTGGCTGAAACCGATGATCTCATGATCATCAATAAGTCAGGGATTGCGATCAGACTTCATGTGAGCGACATCAGCGAATTGGGAAGAGCGACTCAAGGTGTGCGCCTCATTAAACTGAAAAGCAATGATGAGATCGCAGCAGTGGCGAAAGTAGAACGCGAGGAAGACGAGGAAGATGCTGATCAGCCTGAAGGGCAAGATCCAGAAAATACTTCAGAGAATCAAGAGGATAGCACAAATACAGAAGATGGCAAAGATCTTGCAGAGGGTAATGATGAATAACTAATTTTGCACTCATAAAGATCAATTGATATGAATCGTATTTTGTTAGTCCTTGTGGCTGGACTGATCCTAAGCCTCCCCCTTAATGCTCAGAAGAGTAAAATCACTAGCGCCTATAACTATCTGAAGTATGGTGAGCTGGACAAGGCCAAAGAAGCCATTGATAATGCCACTGAGCATCCTAAAACTTCTGATTACTGGAAGACCTGGTTTTACCGTACTGAGGTTTACAAACAACTCGCGATCAGTGAAGACGAGAAGTTTGCAAGCTTGAAGGATGGTGCGGCAGAGACGGCGGTGGAAGCCTACAGAAAGTTCGCTACCTATGATCAGAACATTCAGGATAAGGAAAAGACAGCAAGAGCATTACGTGCAATGATACCAGCGGCTTTTAATCGAGCTGCCAAGGCTTATCAGAGCGGGGATTATGCCACTGCCAAAAAGAACTTTGAATTATCTTCCCAAATTGCTGAAGTAAATGGTTTGGTCGACACAACCAGCATCTTCAATGCTGCTTTGAGTGCTGAGAATATGAAAGACTACGCAGAAGCTGAAAAGCTATATCGCAAATGTTTGAAGTATGATTACAGAACTGAGGACATCTATACTGGGCTTGCTACCATGTACAAGGCTAGCGGCGATACTGCGAAATCGCTGGAGATCCTCAGTGAGGGACGTTCTAAATTCCCAGATAATGGAAAGATGTTGCTTGCAGAACTTGAGATCTTTATGGCCAAAGGTGAAAATGAGAAAGCACTTGAAAATCTTGGACTTGCAATCGAAAAAGATCCTGGCAATCATATTCTATACTACGCAAGAGGGAAGTTGAACTACGACCTTGGTAATGTGGATGCCGCTGAGAAGGATTACCTGAAGGCAATAGAGATCAAACCTGATCACTACGACTCCAACTTTAACCTGGGGGCTCTTTATTACAACAAAGGGGCTGAAATGATCAAAAATGCTGGAGATATTGTGAAGTTTGATGATTATGAAAAAGCCAAGGCAGAAGGGGATGCTGTGCTGGTAAAAGCACTACCATACCTTGAAAAATGTTTGGAGGTCAACCCTAACGATACTGATGCCATGAAGTCATTGATGGAGCTTTATGTGCGAACAAATCAAACAGAGAAGTATCAGGAAATGAAAAAACGCCTTACTGGAGGTCAGTAGTCGTAATTTCAAAAAGACAGAAAGAAAGAGGATCCAAATTTTGAATCCTCTTTTTTTTTGAACAGTACTTCATATAATGCAAACTCAAATTCCATTAACTTGGACTGGTGTCAAATTCAATTTTTGATAAAGTCTTAGCATCAGCCTCTGATCTGATCTGCGTCATTGATCAACAAGGAAGCATTGTCCTATGCTCAGACTCACACCATCGATTATTGGGTTATGATATCTCTGAACTACTCGGTGAAAAGATGCTCGATCATGTTCTGCCTGAGGATCGAATCCGTTTTCAAACCTTAATAGATGATGCTTTTGAAAAGGCACATTTGAATCAGGTAAACTTCAGCATGAAGTGCAAGAGTGGTGCGTATATTTCTTTTGAGTCGGAGCTTAACAGCTTCGTTTATCATCAAGAACCCCATCTGAGTTTCATTTCCAGGAAAGTAAAGGACCTGAGCAAGATAGGGGAGGAGGAATCTGATGAATCCATGTTGAAGGATGCTGAGAAGATCGCCAAATTAGGCTCCTGGAAAGTGAATATGCTAACTATGGATAATTGGTGGTCAGAGGGCAATTATGAACTCTATGGGATCAGGTCGGCCGAACCTCCGAGTGTCAAGTCGGTGATCAAGGATCATCTTCATCCGGAGGACGGACCAAAAGTTCTTGAGGCAATGAGAGATGTTGCCCGAGAAGGAAAGGAGAGGGACCTACATCTTCGAATCAGAGATGATGAAAAGGGCATAGGTGGATATCGATACTTCCAAACACGTATTAGACCGTTTCATAGCAAGGGTGAATTAATTGAGATCAAAGGAACTAATTTGGATATTACTGAATTAGTGCGCATACAAAAGACGCTCGAGGCGAAGAATGAGGAGCTGATCAAGCTCAACTCAAAACTCGCGGGTTATGCATACAAAAATGCTCACGATCTAAGAGCTCCGCTGAGCTCAATACTCGGCATAATCCAATTGATGAAAAGTGATGGGAAAAGCAATGAACTTACCGAAATGCTTGAAATCGAAGCAAACGAGCTAGACAGGGTGATAGGGCAGATCAATCACATCTTAACCCTCGAATCAAAGGAAGGTGTAAAACCCAGCGATGAGCAGAATGAGAATTCGAAGTAATATGCGTTTCATATCTTGCAGGTATACCTCTTGAACCTTTGGGAAAAAGATCAAGAAAATACTGATTAAAAGTAGAATGACCCCAGCCCCAAAAAGTTGAGCATCTGGCCAGTTCATTTGCTTGAACAAAACCCCAAGAACCAATAAACTAGACGCCAGGCTAAAAAGCTTATTAAACACATTTGACCAATTGTTGTTAAGTTCATATTTAGCATCAAGGGGAACAAAGTAGGTCAAGGCTAAGCTTGACGAAATGATCACATAAGCAACTTTTAACGAATCTGGAAGAATGTTGAATATTAAAACGCCCATTAGCCAGACTAGCTGCAGAATGATGCTCAGACTTTTAATTCTGGAAAAATAATGCTTCAATTTATCTTGTTTAATTTCAAAAGCTTACATCGATTTAGGCCTGAAATCTGACTGTTTCCGCAACCATTTGTACTCTAATCCGTAGAACACGCCCAAACGAACTACTCAAATGAAACAATTCTTTTTAGTTGCTGCATTGATTTCATTCACTTTTTCAAGTGGAAATTTGCTAAGCCAGGATAAAAAACCCGGTGCAGGAGTTGCAGTCTCTCCAACACATCTAAATTATAGGGTGGCCCCCGGAGAGCAGAAAAGCAGAAAGATCACCATTAACAACGATACTGATCAGCCAAACAGCTTTCGCATCAAGGTCCAGGACTTCGAAATGAACTCTTCAGGCAGTTCAGTATTTCATAAAGCAGGTGAGGGAGCCCGCAGTTTAAGTAAATTCTTGTCGGTCACACCAAGCTTTGTTGAACTGCGTCCTGGGGAGAAGAAAGACATAGTAATCAACGTTAATGTTCCCTTTGATCATCCTCAGGCTAATCAAGCTGCCTGGTGTGTGATCATGGTTGAGCAAGCTGCACCGAAAAAGCAGTTGGACCCTGGAAGTAGTGCAAATAATACAGTTGCTCTTGGTGTGATTCCAACATTCGCCTTTGGAGTGTGGGTCTATCAGAACCCACCAAATGTGGATATAAATGGAGTGGAAATAATGGACTTTAAGGTTTATCCCAGGGGTGACAGAAACTTTATTCAGCTAGATGCTGAAAACAAGGGGGATGGAATTGCGATGTGCAGAACAAGAGTAGAACTGATCAATAATAATACGGGAGAAAGCACCAAATTGCCACTCAAGAATTTTACAATCATTCCAGGCTTGCGTCGCGAATTCAAGTTGGTGTTACCTGATGATCTTTCAGTAGGGAATTATACGGCCGTTGGTATTGTAGATTATGGCAGTGATGAAGAAATACTGACCGCTGAAATAGAATTCCAGTACTAGTGCCATCAAAACCTATTGAAACTATTAAAGAAGCTGATTCGTAAAGGAGTCACACATTGAAAGCAATTTAAATTTAACCAATAAACATAATCAAATGAGACGATTATTTAAATCAGTAGCAGTGATAGCCTTTATGGTTTTCTCTGCTAATACTTATGCTCAGTTGATTGATGAAAAGGATGTGACCATCACAATGGACCTACAGCCAATTCTTCAACTCGACATGACAACGCCAAGTCAGATCGATTTCGTGTTTGACGACATCGACGACTACTATGCAGGTATTACAAAATACGCTGCAACTATCCTTAAAGTAAGTTCAACAGTGAGTTGGGACCTTTATGCGGTAGGCCGTTCAAATGGTACCAATGGTCCTGAATTTTGGGATCAGGTGATCACCTATAATGGTGGTGGTGCTTCTAATGCTATTGACGATCTTCCACTTTCATTGGTAGAACTTCGTCAAAGTCAGCCCAATAATGGGGATGGAGCAGCAACTGGTACTTTTTCTGATTACAACACCGCATTTCCACCAGTTGGAACGCACAACGGGGCAAACTCCCTCTATGTGAATGCGGGTACCAACACCCCTCCAACGCTTGATGACAAGTATATTGGTGGGCACAGCGGTACTACAGGTGTTGCTGGTGATGACTTCCTTCCGGGTGGTTCTTACCTGACTTCAACAGGTACAACATCTGATTATTACTATGCTATCGACTACAGAATACTTCCTGGACTTCCAGCGATCTTCCCAAATGCATTTGATGCAGATGCGGCGACTGCTGAAGACCTCGTAACTGTAAACGGTGCTGGGGCATACGCTCAGCCGGGTGTATATACCATGTATGTTCAATACATCTTATTGGAAGACCAGTAAGAACAAATTTATATGTCGGGGGGAGGAGTGATGAATGATTACTCCTTCCGACTTTTTTTAATCTGGGCTAGCCCGGATATCGTCATATAAACCAAAACCTTAGTTGTGAAACACTATCTGCTGCTAACACTACTCACACTAAGTCAGGGAATCAGCTTTGCACAGATCCATTGTGGAAATGTAGCTATTGAGCCATCTGACCCGGTTAGTTTGAACTTACAGTTCACGTCATTTCAGGATTATGTGAATGGAATCACGCTCTATGGCGTCACAAGGATCAAAGTTAGAGTTGATGATAAAGCTATTCCAGATCCCGATTGTCGCTGGTTCCTCACAATGGAAGTGAACAACAATCCTGGTGGTGGAACAGCTGCAAGCGATTGGGAAACACTGGGTACATATGGTAGCAGCGCAGCAGACCCTCCTCAAATTGATATTCTAGAAGTACGCGTGAGCAATGCTTGCGCTACCTCTCCCATCAACGGAACTTTTGCCTCATATTTCTCAAATCACGGCGATGTACAGGACATCATAGCCGATCTTTTACCAAGAACCAATGCAGGATCTTGTGCACTTAATGTGAATGGCCCTGGTAATTACCTGTCAAATTATAATGAATTCACTTTTCAGGTTGACATTAGAGTAAGACCTGACCTCGATTTCACCCCTGGAGTTTATCAGATCAATTTGAAATTCCATTTAGAGGAACAGAATTAAGATGTTGAGGGGCAACATATATATTTTTTGTTCACTGCTGGTGTTGGTGCTTCAGTTTTCTCTGCAGGCACAAACAGATACGTTGACGGAGATCAATATTGATCCCGCTGATACGCTTATAGCTGCCCCTGGAAACGAAGCTGCCATACCTGGAACGATTGCACCAATAGCGATCAGAGTTTCTGAAAAAGAAATTGAAGCGAGTAGAGGAGACCTGCTGGCCAACAATATCTATGTAAAGAATAATACAGCTACTCAACAAGAATTCTATGTGGATATTGCTCTTCCGTCTGGTTGGAAGTATTTCGGAACGAATCGAAATTTTACGGTTGCTCCAGGTCAGGAGGTCGTAGTTCCTCTCAGGGTGCTACCAACAAGACTAATGGGAAGTACAAAATTCGTGGTGAACGTCCTTTTATTTGATGGCAACGACCAGCAAATAGGATCAGAATTCTTTTTTGTGCAGAGTTTTAAAAATGTTGACTGGGACGTTTCAGTGGATCAGGGAAATACAATCTATTTCAAAAATGGTGAAAACAAAGCGGATTTTGACCTAAGTGTTCTCAATAAAGGAAACTACGACCAGGATCTAGTGATGACCATGACGGGGGCTCGAAAAGACTTTCTTTTACGGGATACTGCTGGTGAAGTGATCGAAGAGCCTAAATACTCTTTGTCTTTAAAGCCAATGGAGGACACTAGCTTTACTTATGAAATTGAGACTACGCGTGAAGAAAGGAATATGAGAACGGTCTCCCTGCAGGAGCATCGTCCGAATACCTTTCAGGATGATAAGACCTACTCACTCTATGTGAACTCCTCTGAAGCCAAACTCTCTGGTGCAAACCTTATGAGAAAAGGGCAAAAGATCGATTTTAAGAAGCTTTCGAATCGCAAGGAGGTCAGTCCATACCCTGGACCAGTTGTGCCCCTTATTCTTGATGCTAATGTTCAGAATGTACTTACGACAAATACATTCATGAACCTCGTTTTAAGAGGCTTTCAGAGTTATGATAATGGTTCTAACCTGGTTTACTTCAATCAATTCACATTTAGTAGTCAGTACGTGAGTGATGCCATACTTAATAACTCTTCAAATTATGTAGGATATTTTCACAAGAACTTCACTGCAGAGCTTGGAAATGTAGCTGGAATGAGCTTTGGGATGCCAGCTGTTGGACGCGGTATTAAAGGCTCTTACAGGGTATATGGAAATCATTGGGTGGGTGGTTACTATATGAGACAACCTAGACTATTTCAACCCGCTCAGGTTGAGAACCTAGGAGCATACTATCAGTATCAGGGAACCGGTCGAATACGAGGAAGTGCAGGCTGGGCGAGATCCCAGGATTTCCTAAGAAACAGAGATGCCAACCAGGTCAACGGGAGAATTAGTGCAAAGATTGCCAAAAGTCAAACGGTGACGCTCTTAGGTGCATATTCTCTTAGAAACTCTCAGAATCCATTAACTCAGCAAATAGAGCAGAGAACAGGCTTCTTTGCTGGAGCTAATTATTCTGGACGCTTTTTCAATAAAAAACTAAGCACAAATATCTCCGGTAGATATCAGAGTCCAACATTCGGTTTGACCGACAATGAAAAGCGCATTGTTAATGCTGTGATCCAATACAGAACAGGTGTTAGAAACAACATCTTCTTCAATTCTACCATGAACGAGAATATATTTCAACTTAGGAATTTTGATGGAAGCTTTAGCCCGATCACTAATTTCATTTTTTACAACATTCTGGGCTACAGTGATGGAACTGATCGGGGAACCTTCCAATACTATGGATATTATAACGTTCTGGCTTTAGCAGCGCAGCGAATAGAGTCTCCTGGTTTAGGACTGAGGTATTCCAATTATATCTTCGACAAGAACATACTTTGGACCTCCGATATAAGAGCTGGATACGACAAGGCCCGATTCATTCCTGATTTACCGCGCTATTTTGTTTTCAGGGCAAATTCACTGATCCGCTGGAGGACCTTCAACTTTGTTGGAGGGTATTTCTACGGTCCTAACTCACCTGCAGCGGTAGAGAACATGGTGGACAGCAGAATAAACCCGGTCTATATGCGACTGGGATTCGGGCATCAATATCTCTTCAGGAATACGCACTTTGTGCTTCAGAACAACCTGAATTATACTTATCAAAACCAGTCAAACTCACATAGAATAGGATATTTCCCCGAACTATTCTACTTCACCAATGATGGCTGGAGATTCAGTGCAAACATGAACTACAGTCTGGCAACACGTCGATTTGATCAAACACTTCCTCAGTTTGGGACAACTCAAACTATTGAAAACCTGGGTGAACGAACTACAGGACAAAACTTTCAGGTTGGAGTATCGGCTCGAAAAGAGTTTGGAATTCCTATTCCATTCACTAAAAAGAAGAACCATACTCGCGAGTTTGTTGCCTTCTTCGATTTGGATGGTGACTTAGTAAGGGATAATGGAGAGCCTTTCTTAGAGAATGTTGTTGTTCGCCTGGGGCGGAACGAGGTCATCACCAATGCAGCAGGAAAGGCGACCATGGAGAATATTCCTGCTGGCGACTATGGATTTGTGGTTTTCAGTTTAGAAGACCTTGATGCCTGGTTTCCAAATATTAATGATTCTGTGGCCGTTTTCGAGGAAGGTACGGAGTATATTCCCTTCGTTAAAGGAGTTAAGATCTATGGAGAAGTTATGGTAGATCGTCAAGAACTAAATTCCAAGTTAAGCAAGCCCCTTGACCTTAGCAATATCATGATATCAGCTGTTAGTGATAAACGCGATTACCATACGCTTACTGATAGTGAGGGTGCTTTTGAATTTTATTTACCAAATGGGGTATATACCCTGAGCATGGATGAGGGCATACTTGGATCAAACTACACATTGGTAAGGAACAACTTCAATGTGAAGATGGAAAGTGGAGTAGAGGGTATGTATATCTCATT
>CBFHWY010000033.1:0-27456 GCA_965659675.1 Salibacteraceae bacterium
ACGGCATGGTAACAAAGGTGTGGTTGCTAAACTCGTACCTCAAGAAGATATGCCTTATCTTGAAGACGGAACACCAGTCGATATAGTTCTTAATCCACTTGGTGTACCTTCCCGAATGAACCTTGGACAGTTATATGAAACTGCTCTTGGATGGGTTGGAAAGAACTTAGGAGTAAAATTTGAAACTCCAATTTTTGACGGTGCTAGCATTAAAGAGATTGAAGCATATGTTGAGAAGGCGGGATTACCAAAATTTGGTAGAACCCAGCTGACAGATGGTGGAACAGGCGAGAAGTTCGATCAGCCAGCAACGGTTGGTGTGATCTATATGCTGAAGCTTCACCACCTTGTTGACGATAAGATGCATGCCAGATCTATTGGACCATATTCACTTATTACACAGCAACCACTGGGCGGTAAAGCTCAATTTGGTGGTCAAAGGTTTGGTGAGATGGAGGTTTGGGCACTTGAGGCATTTGGTGCTTCTAATATCCTTCAGGAGATTCTTACTGTTAAGTCAGATGACGTAATGGGAAGAGCTAAGGCTTATGAGAAGATAGTTAAAGGGGAAAGTATGCCAACTCCAGGTATACCTGAATCATTTAATGTTCTCCTTCATGAGATGAGAGGATTGGGCTTGAATATAGTTCTGGACTAATAAAAAAATCGCGTACTCGATAATTAATACAATATGGCTGTAAGAAGAGACACACAGGTAGATAGCAACTTCAGTAAAATTACTATTAGCCTGGCCTCCCCAGAAATGATCCTTGAGAGATCGAGAGGAGAGGTTTTAAAACCTGAGACCATTAACTACCGGACCTATAAGCCGGAGCGTGATGGACTTTTCTGCGAAAGGATCTTCGGACCTGTGAAGGATTATGAATGTCATTGTGGTAAATACAAACGTATTCGCTACAAAGGGATTATTTGCGACCGATGTGGTGTTGAAGTAACAGAAAAGAAAGTGCGTCGCGAGAGAATGGGACACATTTCACTTGTTGTTCCAGTTGCTCACATCTGGTATTTCAAGTCCTTACCTAACAAGATCGGTTACCTGCTTGGTCTTCCAAGTAAGAAACTGGATTCGATCATCTATTATGAGCGCTACGTGGTGATTCAGGCAGGAAATGCCAAGAATGCTGCTGGTGATCCGGTTGAGTATCTTGAATTCCTTACGGAAGAGGAATACCTTGATATACTTGACACACTTCCAAAAGACAACAACTATCTTGATGACGATGATCCGAACAAGTTCATCGCCAAGATGGGAGCTGATGCACTTTATGATCTGCTGCAGAGAGTTGACCTTGATTCACTTTCTTACCAACTAAGACATAAAGCTGCCACTGAAACTTCTCAGCAAAGAAAGAATGAGGCTCTTAAGCGTCTTCAAGTTGTTGAGGCTTTCCGTGAGGCAAATGGTCATGTTGAAAATCGTCCGGAATGGATGATCGTTAAAGTGGTGCCCGTAATTCCACCTGAATTGCGTCCACTTGTTCCGCTAGATGGCGGTCGTTTTGCGACATCTGATTTAAATGACCTATATAGAAGGGTTATTATCAGAAACAATCGACTCAAGAAACTTCTTGAGATCAAAGCTCCTGAAGTGATCCTTAGAAACGAGAAGCGTATGCTTCAGGAAGCGGTGGATAGCTTATTCGATAACTCAAGAAAGTCAAGTGCGGTTAAAACAGAATCTAACCGGGCATTGAAATCTTTGAGTGACTCACTTAAAGGAAAACAAGGTCGATTCCGTCAGAACCTTCTTGGTAAGCGTGTTGACTATTCAGCGCGTTCGGTGATTGTTGTAGGTCCAGAGCTGAAGCTTCACGAGTGTGGGCTGCCGAAGTCAATGGCTGCGGAGCTTTACAAACCATTCATCATCCGTAAGATGATCGAAAGAGGAATTGTAAAGACAGTGAAGTCTGCGAAGAAGATCGTTGACAGAAAAGAACCTGTCGTTTGGGATATACTGGAGAATGTATTGAAAGGGCATCCAGTGCTACTCAACAGGGCACCAACCCTTCACAGATTAGGTATTCAGGCATTCCAGCCAAAACTGGTAGAAGGAAAAGCCATTCAACTCCACCCATTGGTGTGTACGGCATTCAACGCCGACTTCGATGGTGACCAGATGGCTGTGCACCTTCCACTAGGAAATGCAGCGATACTCGAGGCGCAATTGTTGATGCTCGCATCTCATAACATCCTTAACCCTGCAAACGGTGCTCCTATCGCAGTACCTTCTCAGGATATGGTTCTTGGACTGTATTATATCACTAAAGGAAGAAGAACAGATGACACCCGCAAGGTGCAGGGTGAAGACAGTATCTTTTACTCTCCAGAAGAGGTGATCATTGCGCACAATGAGAAGAAACTTGAGCTTCACGCGTGGATAAAAGTTCGTGTTGAGGTTATTGAAAATGGTGAGCGTGTTCACAAGGTGATCGAAACAACTTGTGGTAGAATCATCTTCAACCAGGTGGTTCCAGAAGAGGTAGGTTTTGTGAATGAGATCCTTACCAAGAAGTCATTAAGAGACATTATTGGGTATGTATTGAAGATCACAGGGTTTAAGCGTACAGCTCAATTCCTTGATGAGATCAAGTCTCTAGGATTCTATATGGCATTTAAAGGTGGATTGTCCTTCAACATTGAGGATGTAATTATTCCACCAGAAAAGGACAAACTACTCGCTGATGCTGCTGCAGAGGTTGAGAATGTGATGATGAACTACAACATGGGTCTGATCACAAATAACGAGCGTTATAATCAGATCATTGATATCTGGACACATACGAATTCTAAGTTGACTCACACATTGATGAATCGACTTAAGAATGACAACCAGGGATTCAACTCGATCTTCATGATGTTCGACTCTGGTGCTCGTGGTTCTAAGGAGCAGATTCGTCAGCTCTCAGGTATGAGGGGTCTGATGGCTAAGCCGAGGAAGTCTGGTGCTGTATCAAGTGGTGGTGAAATTATTGAGAATCCAATTCTCTCTAACTTTAAGGAAGGTCTATCTATCCTTGAGTACTTTATCTCTACTCACGGTGCGAGAAAAGGTCTTGCAGATACTGCACTTAAAACAGCAGATGCGGGTTACCTCACACGTCGTTTGGTGGATGTAGCACAAGATGTTGTGATCACTGAACCAGATTGTGGAACACTTCGTGGACTTACAGCTACAGCTCTCAAGAAGAATGAAGATGTGGTTGAGCCGTTATTCGATAGAATTTTGGGACGTACTACCGTTGAGGATGTTCGTCATCCAGATACCAATGAAATCATCATTGAAAGTGGTAAAGAGATCACTGAGGATCTGGCTAAAGCGATCGAAGCTGCTGGAGTGGAAGAGGTAGAGATCAGATCTGTACTTACCTGTGAAAGCAAGCGCGGAGTATGTGCAAGCTGCTATGGACGAAACCTTGCTTCTGGTAAGGCCGTTCAGAAGGGTGAAGCAGTAGGTGTTATCGCAGCACAGTCTATTGGTGAACCAGGAACTCAGCTTACACTGCGTACATTCCACGTTGGGGGTACTGCTTCTAACATCGCTTCAGAATCTAAGATCGAAGCGAAAGTTGACGGTAAACTTGAGATCGATGAATTGAAGACCGTTACTCGTGTAAGCGAAAATGGAGATAAGATCGAGGTGGTGATCGGACGTTCTGCTGAGTTGAGATTGATCGACGCTGATGGAAATGTGAAGATGACCAACAACATTCCTTACGGATCAGAAATTCACGTTAAGCCTAATGCTAAGGTGAAGAAAGGTGATCTGATCTGTGCATGGGATCCATATAACGCCGTGATTCTATCTGAATTTGCCGGTAAGGTCGAGTTTGAAAACATTGAAAAAGGAATTACCTATAAGGAAGAATCTGATGAGCAGACAGGCTTCACCGAGAAAGTGATCGTGGAAACGAGGGACAAGAAAAAGAACCCTACTATCCACGTTACTAAAAAAGGTGAAGCAGTTAGATCTTACAGTATTCCAGTAGGTGCTCACGTTATTGTTGACGATGGCGATAGCATCAAGGAAGGTAAGATCCTTGTTAAGATCCCTAGAACCTCAGGTAAAACTGGTGATATCACGGGTGGTCTTCCAAGGGTTACGGAACTTTTTGAAGCAAGGAATCCTTCAAATCCGTCTGTAGTTAGTGCTATTGATGGTATTGTTTCATTCGGCAAGATCAAGCGTGGAAATCGTGAGATCATCGTTGAAGCAAGAACAGGAGAGATCAAGAAATATCTTGTTCCGCTTTCTAAGCATATCCTTGTTCAGGAAAATGATTTCATAAAAGCAGGTGCTTCACTTTCTGATGGTGCGATTAGTCCAGGTGATATTCTAAGTATCATGGGACCAACCGCTGTTCAGGAGTATATCGTGAATGAGATTCAGGAGGTTTACCGACTGCAGGGTGTGAAGATCAACGACAAGCACTTTGAAGTGATCGTTCGTCAGATGATGAGAAAAGTTGTGATCAAAGATTCAGGGGATACTAAATTCCTTGAGAAACAGATCGTAAATAAGAGCGACTTCACTGAAGAGAATGATTGGATATTCGGAAGAAAATTCGTTGAAGATCCAGGAGACTCTGAGTCAGTGAAGGAAGGTCAGATCATTAGTGCAAGAAAACTTCGCGATGAGAATTCTGTACTAGAGAGAAAAGATCTTAAGCCGATCACTGCTCGCGATGCAAAAACTGCGACTTCTGAACCTGTTTTACAAGGTATCACAAGAGCCTCATTGCAGACCGATAGCTTTATCTCTGCTGCTTCATTCCAGGAAACCACTAAGGTTCTTAATGAAGCTGCTGTAAGAGGTAAGGTAGATCACCTGCTCGGATTGAAGGAGAATGTGATCGTAGGACATAAAGTTCCGGCAGGAACAGGTATGAGAGAATTTGACAAACTACTGGTAGGCTCCAAAGAGGAGTATGAGGCTCTAATGCGAAATGCAGAAGAGACAGAAGTAGAAGACGTCGAAGAGAAAGTTGAAAACTAAGAATTCAGGGGCACCCATTGTGGTGCCCTTTTTTATTTATGGAAGAGAATAAGCCAAAAGAAGGACAGATCAATATAGAGCTGAGTGAGGATGTAGCCGAAGGGCAGTATGCCAACCTTGCGATCATTACACATTCTAACTCTGAGTTCGTGATCGACTATGTGAAGATCATGCCTGGCACTCCAAAAGCCAAGGTGAAGTCAAGGGTGATACTCACCCCACAGCATGCGAAACGTTTGCTTAAAGCACTCAATGATAACATTGAAAAGTACGAGGCCCAGCACGGCCCGATCCAGGATATAGATCCACCACAAGCCTTTCCAATGAACTTTGGTGGTCCTACTGGTGAAGCTTAATCTATTATTGCTCTTCTGTTAAACAGCGTATAGCCAAATTGAAAGATGAAGGTAAAAGGCCTTCTTTCAATCACCGGGATCTCCGGATTATTAAAGTAGTAGTTAGCCGAAACACTGAGTGGTCCTAATGGACTCTGATAAACGATGCTTGTGCTGGCCAGTGTGAATCGGCGTTCGAAGTTCCTGACCACTTCAAAACGATCATCTTCTATGCGATTTAACCTTGCATAAGGCTGAAAGATGTATCCCTCAAGCCTCCAGTCAAAGCGGTTATTGATGTCGATGATGAATCGATGGCCAGCAGCGATGTATTGAAATGCTCGGAATGACTCTAAAAAGAGCGTTTTACTTTCAGGGATTGGTGAAAAATCATTTAAGCGCAAACTGGTAGCGGTGTAATTTGAGAATCTATCCAAAGTGGAAAAATGACCGGACACCAGATACCCAAAACGAACGATTCCTCTTTGCTTGTAATACTGTTCTAGATCAAAATGCAAGTCGATCCACTCATGTGTGTTCTCAGAGATTGGATTTGAGGAGGTTGTTCCAGGTCTGAATGTTTCATCGCCAAAGCTATACCTAAAGCTAAACTGAAGTCGTTGACCCTGATTAGCAAATTGTTTGAAATTCAAAGTATTCAACTCGTACTTAATTGAAGTTGACCAAAGACTCAGTTCGGTTCTGTCAGGAATATCGCTGCTCCCAAAATCAGCGGTTTGATAGTAATCATCAAATAGCTGTCCGCCCAAAGCTCCAATCTTAATTAGGCTATTACTGCTCGTGGATTTCCAAAGATCGACCCCATAAACGTTCTCATTCTGGATCAAATAGGATGGCCTATCCAATTCAAAGAAAGCAGATAGGGATCGGAAGTAGTTAAAGCGGTTTAGGAGATAATAAGGTTGAATGCTGAAGCCTCCCCAATTGGAAACGTCTACTCTGGCTTTTATGGATGCGGAGTTGTAGAACTTTCCGAAATAGGTATTCGCGATTAGTGAATAAGATAGATTTCTCCAGAGTTTGTAGCGTAAGCCTACATAACCAGTATTTATGGGGCTCGAAGAAAGAACACCACCAAATTCAACATCAAAGCTCTTAGAGCGCTTCACCCTCATGTCTATATTGAATGCCGAATCGATGCTATCGTAATTGGCAGATGGAAAGAGGTAATCTACCTTATCATCAAATAGCAGTCGATAAAAGTTTGTTCTGAACTGTTCTGGGTTTAATGCTCCTTGATGGTGTCTATTCATCACTTTTCTGGCATAGCGAGATTGGCCTTTTTTTAGCTGTACAGGCCTGACCTCTTTGAATTTCAGAACCGGCTTTTCCTGATTAAAATTATTTCGTTCAGCTGCCAGCACTGCCTCATCTTTGGTAAAAGGGATCAGAGCTTTTAGGTCCTTTATCTTTCTCATCGTCGCTACATATCCGCTATCTGGCAGATCATCGAGCTCATCAAAGGAGAATGTGCCAACATTAACCTTCGGTTCAATGAGTACTCCACAAGCCGTATCTACAGAGTAGTCAGATTTACTGATCATCATATTTCTGAGAATACTGATCACATCGTTCTCTTCAGGCGGTTCTTCATTGCTAGAAACATTAGATCCGATAACATAATCTGGAGCAAACTCTTTTTTCATTACGTCTGCGGGAAAGTTATTGTAGAGTCCACCATCGAAATAAACCTTATCATCAATGCTCAAGGGCTCAAAGTAAAATGGGTAGGTCATGCTTGCTCGCACAGCTTCTGAGAGTTTAGCATTTTTGAAGACAACGGCTTGTTTTTTCTCTATATCGCTGGCAACACAGCGAAAGGGTATCATGAGACTGTCGAAATTATTATTAGAGATCGCTTCCGCCTGGGCAAAGAGGAACATAAGCTCCATGTCAACAGCTTTAGGTCCTACAATGCTCGTTGGAAGGGTAGTTTTCTTAAGTTCCTTGGGGTCGAATGGAATACTGATCCATGAAGCATTCTCTTCATTGTTTTTGAAGTAGTAATTGTAATTGGGGTCAATGAGCCCAGCAATCACATCCTGCATGCTCTTAGAAAGAAAGATCTCTTTGATCTGCGCCGGTGTATAACCCGAAGCATAAAGGCCTCCGATGATCGCACCTGATGATGTGCCCGTGATGTAGTCAATAGGAATATTGTTCTCCTCAAGGGCTTCAAGAACCCCAATATGGGCAATTCCCTTTGCTCCCCCACCACTCAAAACCAGTCCAACCTTTTGTGCTGAAAGCAAGTGAACAGCGAGCAATAGGCTACAGATAAGAACAAGGCGTTTAGTGAACAATTTCCTTAAAATTAGGATGTTTCCGATGGAAACAAATTAAGGAAATATTCTGCGCTATATACCATTCTGCTTCCGTACCAGGAAAACATTTCTCCATCTACCAACAATATCTTAGAGTCAGGGAAGCGTTTCTGAAATTCCTTCTGCTGTTTTTTCTTGAACGGATAGGGTTCACTGGATAGTAAAAGGTAGTCGGGCTGGATGCTTTCAATCTGCTCTTCTGTGATCTCTGGGTATCTGTCAGCCTCAAATTCAAGTGGATTTTTCAGGCCGAGTTTTCTTATCATAAAGCCAATGAAAGTATCACCTGAAACAGACATCATCGGTTCTTTCCAGATGAGGTAAAGCGCGCTCGGCGGTTCGTCACTAAAGATGGGCAGCTTGCGAAATCCTTCATTGATCTCTGAGATCAATTTTTCGGTTCGCATTAGCTTTTTACACAATTCGCCAATACTTCGCATCATGGAAATGCTCTGGTCGTAGTTCACAATATCGCTGATCCAAACTGGATACTCCTCCGCAAGACTCAGCAGATCTTCTTTGCGGTTCTCTTCTTTATTACCGAGAATAAAGTCGGGATTGAGGGCCCTTATTTTTTCTATTGAAAGGTCCTTTGTTCCGCCAACCCGCTGTTTTTGTTTTCTTAAATGTGGGGGGTGAACACAAAAGTTGGTGATTCCAACGATTTGATCTTCCAATCCAATATCAACCAGAAATTCAGTTTGAGATGGCACAAGTGAGACGATTCGCTGCGGACAGTCTGGCACTTCGATATTTCTTCCTAATTGATCAGTTATGAGCATCGAGGATAGCTCTTTGAGTCAAATTTGGTGATAATTAAGCAAAAAACATAACCCGCAGGAAAGGCTTGAGCGAGGAGAATGAGCAAATGGAGACGGTGAGCCTATAGAAAGCCGTTCTCAGACATCCAATCATCATTGAATATCTTCCCAACATAGCGAGAGCCATGGTCGTGAAATAGGACCACAACCAGATCATCTTTTTTAAGCTGGTCTTTGAGTTGAAGCAATCCTTTAATGGCAGCTCCTGCCGAGTTCCCAACAAAGATTCCTTCTTCTCGTGCAAGCTTTCGGGTGTAAACAGCGGCGTCTTTGTCTGTAACCTTTTCAAAATGATCAATGATATTGAAGTCTACATTTTTTGGAAGAATATCTTCTCCAATGCCCTCGGTGATGTAAGGGTATATCTCTTTTTCATCAAACTCTCCGGTTTCGTGGTACTTCTTGAACACGGATCCGTAAGTGTCAATTCCCCAGATCTTGATATCGGGGTTCTTTTCCTTTAGAAATTTCCCAACTCCAGAGATTGTTCCACCGGTACCAACCCCTACCACAAAATGAGTGATCTTTCCATCCGTTTGGTCCCATATTTCAGGACCAGTACTCAGGTAATGTCCCTTGGCATTGGAAGGGTTGTCATATTGGTTGACATAGATGGAGTTTGGTGTTTCTTCTGCAATTCGGCGTGCAACCGAATAATACGATTGGGGATCTTCAGGTTCAACATTAGTAGGGCAAACAATGACCTCTGCCCCCATCGCTCGTAGTATATCGATCTTCTCCTTGGATTGCTTGTCGCTAACAGTGCAAACAAGTTTATAACCTTTCACCACACAGGCGAGAGCCAATCCCATTCCAGTGTTGCCGCTGGTTCCTTCTACAACCGTCCCACCTGGCTTTAATGTACCTTCTTTCTCAGCATCTTCGATCATTTGAAGGGCCATTCGATCTTTTACCGAATTACCAGGGTTGGTAGTCTCAACTTTCGCAAGTACCGTAGCATCAATACTTGCTGTAAGTTTATTCAACTTGATCAGCGGTGTATTACCAATGGTTTCCAGAATATTATTGAAATACTTCATCTGTGAATATGAACGCGCAAAGGTAGCCTTTAGTTGAACTTGATCACTTTAACGGGAGAAATTTTGGAAATGATCAGCGAGGGTAAGATCATCATCAGCAGGCACAGAATGAGCGTACCTGCATTTAATAGCAATACTGCGCTCAGATCAAAGTGGATAGGAACGGCATCCAGATAATAAGACTCCTGAGGCAGCTTCAGGAGCTTATATTCCTTTTGCAAAAAGCAAACCAGTATTCCAAGTAAGTTTCCCCAAAACAAGCCCAGGGTGATGAGGTATGCGGCATTATAGAGAAAGATGTTTCTGATGCTCCTATTTGTGCTGCCATAGGCCTTGAGCATTCCGATCAGACTTGTCTTTTCCAATATCAATATGAGTAAGGCTGCAATCATATTGATCCCAGAAACAAGGATCATAAGTCCTACAATGATGATCACATTCATATCCTGGAGTTCAAGCCAACCGAAAATATCTGGATAAAGGGAGGTGATGGTGGTGGTATTCATTTGATGTGGGATCTTGTTGTAAAGGATCATATCCATCTCCATCAGCGACTGGTAATCGCTTAGGATCACCTCTAAACCACTTGCCTGACTTTCCTCCCAACCATAGATGCTTTGGAGGTGTCGCATATCACAAATGACATAGCGCTCATCAAACTGCGCCATTCCACTTTCATAAATCCCCGCAACTTCAAATTTTCTTGGACGCGATCGATTGTCCTGGATGAAGTAAACAATGAAAGGATCTCCAAGGCCGATCTTCATTTGATCAGAGATCTTTTTAGAAATGAGGATTTGCTTTCCTGCCTTTTCCGGATTGAATGCAAGCACCGCGCCCTCTCGCATTGATTGTTGAAAAAACTGCCAATCGTAGCTTTCATCAACACCCTTTACGATGACGCCCTTAACTTCATCATTGGTCTTAATAATTCCCTCTTTCTCAATATAGGGCTGAATTGTTCTTACTCTGTCGTCTTCCAACAGAGGGTCGATAAAGGCAGCATTCTTTGCTATTGGTTTGACTTTTGATGGAGTGTTAAAATTGAAGTCGCTGATCAGAATATGAGAACCAAATCCAACTACTTTTGAACGGATCTCATTCTGAAAGCCAGTGACAACAGATAGAGAAATGATCATGACCGCCACTCCAAGAGTAATTCCAAGGATCGCAACGCTGATGATAGCTTTGGTTCCTCCTCTTTTTTCCATGTTACGGAGGCGAGAACCGATCATCTTTTTAGCTATGAAGAAAGCAACATTCAAGAGGCAGGCTATTTGGCGTAAAAATAGGAAAATCGTTAGCCTTATCTGTTTTTTACTAGGTGCTAGCTCAATTTTTGCCATCGAATACAATTCAAACATCAAAGTGGGAGCAGAGCGCTTTGAGCAATACACAGACCTGCTGGAGGGCAGACGAGTTGCAGTAGTGGCAAATCAAACAAGTTTGACCTATGGGACCCACCTTGTTGATACCTTGCTCAGTCAGGGTGTTGATATAAAACATGTTTTCGCTCCTGAACATGGTTTTAGAGGTAAGGCTGATGCTGGTGCATATGTCTCAAATACAAAGGACCCAAAGACAGGTCTTAGGGTCTATTCCCTTTATGGAAAGAACAAAAAGCCAACCTATCTGCAGCTCGAAGATGTAGATGTTGTGGTTTTTGACTTGCAAGATGTAGGCGTTCGCTATTACACATACATAAGCACGCTGCATTATATGATGCAGGCGTGTGCAGAGTACAATACAGAATTGATCGTCCTTGATCGTCCAAACCCTAACGGATTTTATGTGGATGGGCCTGTGCTCGATCCTAAATTCAGCTCTTTTGTTGGTCTTCACCCAGTATGTTTGGTGCACGGGATGACCATCGCAGAGTATGCACAAATGATCAACGGTGAAAACTGGCTGGGCGAGAATCTAATTTGCGAGCTAAAGGTGATCAAATGTGAAAATTATAGCCACAAAGATCTTTATGAATTACCCATTAAACCTAGCCCTAATCTTCCAAACATGGCTTCCATATTTCTGTACCCGTCTCTCGGCCTATTTGAAGGTACTATTGTGAGTGTTGGCAGGGGAACAGATGCGCCCTTTCAGCAAATTGGTCACCCAGAGCTGAAAGCAGAGCATAGTTTCAAACCAAAGAGCAGGTTAGGGGCCAGAGCGCCCAAATTGGAGGGAGAGCTTTGTAAGGGTTATTATCTGAAAGATTTTGCCCTGGAAAAACTTCCAGAACGAGGATCACTCTATTTGCATTGGTTAAAGCTCTGCTATGATGAGCTCAATGAAAAAGAGGCCTTTTTTCTGTCGAACAACTTTATTAACCTCTTGGCTGGAACAGATCAGCTAAAGAAGATGATCGAAGACGGAAAGTCAGTAGAGGACATTGAATCTAGTTGGAAAGATGATGTTGCGGCCTTCAAAAAGGTGAGGCGCAATTATCTGCTCTATGAAGATTTTGAGTAAGGTCAATCCTCGTCTTCGTATGACTTAAGGTTTTGTCGGAGTCGATTTAGGATCTCTTGTTTTAAGCTTTCTGGTTCTAATACCTTCACCTGATCACCCAGGCCCAGGATCGCTTGTTGCAGCTCAAAACTATTCATGACCTCGATCTGAAACACAAGAGCATCATCACCTTCACTGATGATGGTTTGACTTTGATGAAGGGGCTGGCTTTTGATATACAGACCAGCCTGGTGATCGAAGCGCAATTGTACTTTCATTACCTCAGCCTCATGCGTGGCAGTGATTCCGAACGAATGCTTAAAGAACTTCTGAGCATCAAAGTCATGATTTCTTTTGAAGCCCTGGTCTGTTACGTTCAATGAAAGAAAACGGTCGAGGGCAAAAGTGACGAAACGCGACCTTTCTTCTGAATAACCGATCACATACCAGCGATTTCGATACTCTTTGAGCAGGTAGGGTTCAAGAAGATAGGTCCTTGCTTTTCCTCTGGCGAAGGATTCATAGTCAAATTCAATGAGCCATTGTTCGCGTGTTGCCCGGTAAAGCGACTCGAGATATTCACCTCCTCCAGCTTTTGGCGCCCACTCAAACTGAACCAAGGTTCTAATGTCTTCATTTTTGAAGCCTGAAGTGATATTTACCCGATCACTGATCTTACCAATGGCCGATTCGAACTGATCGAATAGAGGGGTGTCCTTGAATTGCTCAAGTGTTGCCGCGGCAAATCGAATGGCCTCAAGGTGTTCTTCTCCAAGTGGAAACTTATCGATGCTGTATTCAGGATCTTCGTAAAAGTATCCGCCATACTCTTTAGAGTATTTGATCGGAGCTTCATATCCCAAGGTAAGGTCATTACGCATAGCGTAAAG
The DNA here is from genome assembly GCA_965659675.1 of Salibacteraceae bacterium. Taxonomy (GTDB): domain Bacteria; phylum Bacteroidota; class Bacteroidia; order Flavobacteriales_G; family Salibacteraceae; genus CBFHWY01. Next base: position 12,894 of record CBFHWY010000033.1, read on the forward strand.
ATCCTTGTCGATGGTCGACATAGAAACACTTTCACCCTGACTATTGAAAAGCGCATCCTCACAAGCTTGCCTTAGATCCTCTTTCGTTGGGTAAGGCTTGAATTTGTTCCTCAGACAACGATTGATGATCTGATATCGGAGTGCTGCTTGTTTGTTCGCCGGCATAGGGCGAAGTTAGCACAGAAATAAAAAGTAGAAAGCTTATTCAGCCTTGTTTGCTGAATCAATAGAGATCAACTCAACATCAAAGATCAGCGTGGCGTAAGGCGGAATTCCTCTTGTTCCTCTCTCACCATAGGCGAGGTTGTAAGGAATGAAGAATCTGTATTTACTTCCAACTGACATCAGTTGAAGCCCTTCCTGCCAACCTTTGATCACCCCATTCAATGGAAATGAAGCGGGCTCACCGCGTTCCACCGAGCTATCAAATACCTTTCCGTCGATCAGGGTACCGTGATAGTGTGTTGTGACCTTATCCTCAAGGCTGGGTTTATCACCCTCAGCATCACTCAGTATTTTGTACTGAAGTCCACTTTCTGTGGTGACAACACCTTCCTTTTCTCCGTTGGCTTTTAGAAAATCCTGTCCTTTTTCTTTCTGAAGCTCACTCAACCATTGAGGGATAAGCGAGTTTACTTCTTCAGCAGTGAAAATAGAATCCCTTCGTTTGATTCCATCAACCAACACCTCAGGATTTAGATTCTCAAAACCTTGCTGAGCCAGAATGAATGACAGGTTCACGCCAATGGCATAGCTCAAGCTGTCATTTCGATTGTTCAGGCTGAATTCTTCCTGAGATTGACTTTTCTCCGTACTCTTACAAGAAGCCAGAGAAAAGGCCAAAGCCAGGATTATCCATAAACTCGTGTGTTTGATCATTCTCCGCCGATTGAGAGTAGTTCCACTTCGAAGATCAAGGTTTCGTTCGGTCCGATCTGACGACCAGCGCCTCTTTCTCCATAAGCTAATTCAGCAGGGATATAAAGTTTCCACTTTGACCCTACTGGCATCATTTGAAGTGCTTCGATCCAACCTGGAATTACACCATTTACTGGGAATGAAGCTGGCTCACCTCTTTCAACACTGCTGTCGAACACAGTTCCGTCGATCAGAGTACCTGTATAATGAACGGTTACCTTGTCGGTCATGGCTGGCTTAGGTCCATCTCCTTCACTAAGGATCTCATACTGAAGCCCAGACTCAGTGGTCATTACTCCTTCTCTTTGAGCATTTTCCTGTAGAAATGCTTTTCCAGCATCAGCATTTGCAGCTCCTTTTTGAGCCTCTTTGGATTGATAGTAATTTTGGATCAATTGCTGACTTTCTTCCAGACTCATTGCTGGCTCTCCTTCAGCATAAACATCTGCGATGCCTTTAGCCACCATGTCGGCGTTGAGGTCTTCAATATTGTTCTGCTTCAGATTGTTTCCGATGCTGACTCCAAAGCCGTAGCTCAGCGTATCTAATTTATCACTCATTTCGTTGTTCGATTGTGCATTGTTCGTACCTGCTGATTGGTCACATGCGCTGAAGCCAACAGCAATGATCAGGCTTGCAAAAACTATTTTCTTTTTCATTGGGTAAATCTTATGGCGCGAATATAGTCATTTGCTTGAGCCTCAGTAGTCATTTAATGCCTCGCTCTTTTTTAATGCGTTCATAGGCCGCCTGAATCTCCTGAAATTTCTCCTTGGCCGCCTTTTGTACATCTTCTCCCATGGAAGCCACGCGATCAGGGTGGTACTTAATGGCCATTTTTTTATAGGCTTTTTTCAGCTCTTCATTAGTCGCAGACTTTGTTAATCCGAGGATCTTATATGCCCGACTCTGGTCTTTTTCGGAGAACATCGCTCCCAGACTAGACATATCCTTTGGATTTATAGCCATCCAAACCCCAGCTTGTTTTACTAACTTGATCTCAGCCGGATCGAGGATGCCATCTGCCTGTGCAATACCAAAGAGATAATGCATGAGCTGCAGGCGCAAACTGTATTGCATGTTCATTCTGATCTGCATACACACCTGCTGAACAGGGATGTCTTTTTTGAGCAGATCGCGGATGAGTAGTGAGAGCTCTTTGGCCTTAGCTTCTCCGAACTGTTTAATGAAGAACTTCTGAACGTAATTGAGTTCAGACTTCTTGACCTTGCCATCCGCCTTCATCATGGCAGCGGAGAGCACCGCCAAACTCATCCCAAAATCACCTACTCTCGTTTCCTGAGCACTGCGATAGTATGATCCTGAATTACCTGAAAACCTTCTTTGCGATCCTTCTTCATTACCTGAATTCATCAGGTCGTCGACCACAGCACCAACAGCAAAACCGATGATCCCACCGATCGGTCCTCCCATGGCCCAGCCCAGGCCTCCAGCTATCCATTTTGTGAATCTGCCCATCTAGTCCATAAGTTCCAGGCTGCGTTCGATGAATTTACTGAGTCCTTCACCTTTGAGCATTCCCTGTGATAACATGGCCAGATCAGTAGCTTGCTTTACAAGCGCTTTTTTCTTTACAGAATCACTTTCCATTAAAATTTTAGATGTAAAAGGATGATTAGAATTCACCACCAGATTGTAGGTCTCTGGGAGGTTGCCCATTCCCATCATGCCACCGCCTACCTGAGCTTGTTCTTTCATCCTTCTCAGAAATTCTGACTGGGTAATGATGATCGGTAGATCTTTCTCATTCAGACTTTCAAACTGAACATTGAACTTCTCCTTATCTACTACCTCCTCGATCACCGGTTTGATGTCATTGATCTGATCTTCAGTTAAATTAGACTCAGTTGAGTCTGTTTTCTGAATGAGCTTATCAATGGTGTCGGCATCAACTCTTGCGAAGCTCATTTTCTCTTCAACAGACTCAAGTTTCTGAAGGAAATGACTGGTGAGTGGAGTATTCATTACAACAACATCGTAGTTTCGGTTTTGAGCCGTTTGGATGAATTGATGTTGCTCCTCCACGTCATTTGTGTAGAGAACAACGAGTTTTTCATCCTTGTCCGTTTGCTCGCCTTTGATCTTTTCTCGATATTCTTCAAGGGTAAAGTACTCGCCATCTACATTCTTTAGGAGAATGGCTTTTTTGATTCGATCGTAGAACTTCTCATCGGTGAGTACGCCATATTCTATAAAGACCTTGATATCATCCCACTTCTCTTCATAATCCTTTCTGTCGTTCTTGAACATTTCAAGAAGCTTGTCGGCTACTTTCTTAGTGATGTGACTGGATATCTTCTTCACATTGCTATCGCTCTGTAAGTAAGACCTCGAAACATTTAATGGAATATCTGGTGAGTCGATCACTCCATGCAGCAAGGTCAGGAATTCAGGAACGATCTCCTCCACAGAGTCTGTAATGAATACCTGATTGCTGTAGAGTTGAATCTTGTTGCGCTGAAGCTCCATATTCTGAGCCAACTTTGGGAAGTAGAGCACGCCTGTAAGGTTGAAAGGATAATCAACATTCAAATGAATATTGAAGAGCGGTTGCTCAAAGGTCATCGGATACAATTCCCGATAAAAATCCTGATAGTCATCTTGTTTTAGGTCGGCTGGTGTTTTTTTCCAAAGTGGATTCGGATTGTTGATGATGTTGTCCACCTCCTTTTCGATCTGCTTCAGCTTTCCGTCTTCATCTTTCTTACCATCCGGATCATCGATGTACTCTTTTTTAGTTCCGAACTTGATCGGTACGGGCAAGAACTTACAGTACTTATTCAGGATGCCTTCAATACGGCTCTCTTCGAGGAACTCTTCAGAATCAGCGGCAATATGCAGTGTTATGCTCGTGCCCCGTTCCGTTCTCTTTCCCTTGCCCATAGTATATTCTGGGCTACCATCGCATGACCATCTAGATGCAGCTTCTCCATCGCGGTAAGAAAGTGAATCAACCTCCACTTTTTCTGCGACCATGAAAGATGAGTAGAAACCAAGACCAAAATTTCCAATGATACCTGCATCATCAGCTTTGCCTTCATATTTCTTCAAGAACTCTTCCGCTCCTGAGAAGGCCACCTGATTCAGGTATTTTTTCATTTCATCAGCATTCATTCCAATGCCATGATCACGAATGCTCAGTGTTTTAGCTTTTTTGTCAATCTCTATTTCGATCAGCTCATCTCCGATCTCTCCTTTATACTCTCCGAGCTTTGCGAGTGTTTTGATCTTATTGGTTGCATCTACCGCATTTGAAACCAATTCTCGGAGGAATATTTCATGATCCGAATAGAGAAATTTTTTGATGATGGGGAAAATATTCTCTGTTTGAACGTTAATCTTTCCTTTTGCCATGTCTAGAATTTGTTTTCCTTTCAAGGTCAAGTCTTGTGCCACTTCATTTTCTATGACAATTTGACCTGAACATGTCAAAGATTGACAGCATCTGTATATTAGCGCTATGAAGAAATTACTGCTATTATCAAATTCTACAAATTACGGAGAAGCCTACCTGGGTTGGCCCCAGAAGCATTTATCGGAGTTTTTAAGCGGAAAGAAGGACGGATTGTTATTCATTCCCTATGCTGGAGTTGGATTCAGTTGGGATGAATACTATGAAAAGGTAAATACTGTTTTCAGTGATCTGGGAAAAGAGATTGAGTCCATTCATCACTTTCAGGATCCGATCAAAGCGATTCAGCAAGCCGAAGTGATCATTGTTGGCGGTGGAAATACCTTTCAGCTTTTTAGGCTTTGTCAAAAACAAGGTCTCATGGCGCCCATGAGAAAGAAAGTTGAAGAAGGTACACCTTATATCGGCTGGAGTGCGGGCTCCAATCTTGCCTGTCCCACATTATGTACAACGAATGACATGCCCATTGTTGAGCCTCCAAGTTTTGATGGGCTGAGTTTGATCCCGTTTCAGATCAATCCTCATTACACCGAGAAGACCATAGAAGGGCACGGAGGCGAGAGCCGGGAGCAGCGCTTGAAGGAGTACACGGCACTTCGTGCAGAAAGTGATGTGGTTTGCCTGCCTGAGTCGTCATTGATTGAAGTTACCGAAGAAGAGTATCGATTAAAAGGTGACGATGCCTATGTGTTGCGGGCTGATCAGAAGATGTTATGGAAAGAAGGGGAGACGCGAGTGTTTTAGCCTATAATCCACCAGCTTCTTTTTGCCAGATGTAGGAGCTCACGCTTTTGCCATTCTTAAAGTAGTAGGTACCTCCCCATGAGTGGGTAACTTTTTGATATTCTGCGCCAAGAGTTTGCTGCACAACGATCCTGACTTCAACCTCTTTTCTGTCATCAGTGCGATATTGAACCGTGAGACCTTCAGGGTATTTCGTGGCCAGATCATGTACAAAGGCGATCTCATCGAGTCGTTCCCGCCTCTTCGGGTCAAGGTAGACCACGCTAAAGCTGTTTTCTTCTTTTGAGCCCAGTTTTTGTAATGCCATTTGTCTCGCCATTCTTTCTTCCTCTTTCAGGGCTTGCTTTTCTACTTTCTTTTCAAGCGTAAGCAAGGGCGGAAACTCTGGCTTGATCTTTTTTGCTTCTTCGATACTTGTGAATGCCAGGTCATAGTTTCTAGATTTAAATGCCGTTTCCGCAGCTTTAAAGTAGTTTTCAAATCGTTCTTGTTTGGCTTGTTGATCCTGTTCAGCTTTTTGTTTTTCCAACTTTGATTTTGCCATTTGTAGAAAGTCAGCCGTTTGTTGACGTCCAGATAATATAGCTTCAGCAGCCTCAAAGGACTTGATAGCCTCTTCAAATTTGGAGCTATTCATAGCAGTTTTGCCCTGATCGATATGATCCTCATATTCTTTTTCTTTGCGCTTTGCTTCAGCTGCAGCTTGTACTGCTAAACTTGCTGCTGCCTCTGCAGCCTTCTTTTTGCGTCGTTCAGCCATGAGTTCTTCTTCTTTCTCCAATTGAGCTTCCTTGGTTCTCTTCAATTTTCGAGGGGCGCGCTCATCCTCGGGTAATAGCTGCGAAGCCAGTGTATAGAACTCGATGGCTTTTTGAAAATTCTCTGAGGCCAAAGCATTATTTCCTTTGTCCAAAAGGCCCTCATATTTATTCACCTTCTTCTCCATTTCTTTTTTCTCCTCGTCCTGACTTTTTTGCGCTGCCAGAGCTGCTTCTTTGGCTTCTTGTTCAGCCTTTTGTTTGGCAATGAATTCCTCCTCTGCCTTTTGGAGTTCCGCAAGTTTGGTAAGGTGAGCACTTTCCTCAGGCAAAAGCTCGCCGGCTTCCTGATATTTTTCTTTTGCAGTTGCGAATTCACGCCCTTGCAATGCCTGCTCTCCAGAGGTAATGAGTGCATCATATTGCTTTTTGAGCTCATTCTTATGTGCGATCTCTTTTGCAGCCAGCGCAGCTTCCTCATTTTGCTTTTTCAGGGCTGCTTTACTTTCGTCGATACCAGCAAGAGCCTTTTCATCATTTGCATAAACCTCTAGCGCTAGATGGTAAGTGTTGATGGCTTTCTGATATTTTGCTTCCTGATGATAGCCTTGAGCTTCAGACATCAGTGTGCTGTATTTCTCCTCTTTTTCTTTAGCACTGGCCTCCTGCTTGAGCTTTTCAAGTTTTTGCTTTTTGAGCTTGTGGCACTCTTGAATCTTGGTATTAGGTAGTGTTTCTGAGGGCTTTTGTTGATGGGCATAGCGGTAATTCTCTTCGGCGAGGTCAAACTCTTCTGCACTAAGCAGTGAATCTGCCTTCTCCATGAAACGATCATACTGCGCCTGTTTTTTTTCAGCCTTTAGATTTTCAAGCAGGAGGTTAAGCTCGTGTACTTTTGTTTTGGCTTCCTGGTGGTCAGGAAGTATTTTTTCTGCCTCGGTATATGCAGTTCGGGCCTCTTCAAACTGCTTTTCCTTTAGTTTTTCATCTCCTTGTTCAATAAGGGCAAAATACTTTTCCTCTGTAGCTGCTTTTTCCAGTTCAGCTTTTTTCTGTTTCGTTGCTTTGATTCTTTCCTGCGCTTCGTTCTTATCTGGAAAGAGCTGTTCGGCTTTTGCATATTCCTTTATGGCTAGCTCAAACTGCTCCTCAGTCAGGAGCTTATCACCCTGGTCAAGGTACTTTTGATATTCTTCAGCTTTGTTCTTCAGGGCAAACTCTTTTTTGAGTCGGCCCGCTTCCTCCACTTTTTGAGGACCAATTGGATTGTCGGGCATCAGTTTATGGGCTTCGTCGTATGTCTGAATTGCCTCATCAAATTTGTTGGCTTCAAGAAGCTCATCTCCCTGTTTGATGATCTCATTAAATTCTGCCGTTAGCTTTTCTTCTGCGAATGCTTTTTTCTGTTTATCGCATTCTATGACCTGAGATTGGGCATAGTTATCAGCTGGTTTAAACTTAAGGGCTTCTTCATATTTGAGCTTTGCTTCGTCAAAGGCTTTGTTTTTGAGTAGATCATCAGCCTCATCGATCAGAGCTTGATAGGCTTCACTTTTTTGCTGTTCTTTAAAAGCCTTTTTCTGTTTGTCACATTCCAGTACCTGGTTTTGAGCATAGTTATCTGCTGGCTTAAATTTCAGAGATTCTTCATATTTCAACTTTGCTTCATCGAACTTTTGATCTTTCAATAAGCCGTCCGCTTCATCAACCAGAGCTTGATATTGCTCGTCCTTTTGTTTCTGGATAAATTCCTTTTTTAGTTGATCACATTTTGCGACCTGTTCGTGTGGGTATTTCTCGTTTGGTAACACAGCTATTGCCGCATCGTATTTGGCTCTGGCCTCGTCAAACTTCTCTGCCTTCAGCAGGTCATCAGCTTCAGTAATGATTGCATCATATTTTTCCTGTAACTCTGCCTGCTTTTTTTTCGCGATGGCTTCGGCTTTAAGTTTATCACACTCCAGGATCTTGTTTTTGGGTTCTTGTTCTGCAGGTTTCAACTTGGATGCTGCTTCGAACTTTGAGCGCGCATCATCGTAGGCTTCATCGGACATGAATTTTGCCGCTGCATCCATGAGTTCATCGTACTCTTTTTGCAATGCTTCAGCCGCCTCTCGCGCCTTGCGCTCTTCCTCTTCCTTTTTTTTCAGTTTCCTTGCTTCTGCGATCTTTTCAGCTGGTAATGGCTCATCTGGTTTGACCTTTTTTGCTTCCTCATAAAGCCGAATCGCATCATCCCAATTTTTGCCTTCAAAGGCTTTTTTTGCCTCATCGATCTTCTCCTGAAATTCTTTTTGAATTTCGAGTTTTTTCGCCTTTTCTTCCGCTTGCTTTTTCAAGCGTTTAGCTTCCTTTAGCTGCTTGGGGGCATATTCGTCATCTGGTTTATAGGTGAGTGATTCCTGATATGCCTCTATGGCCTCATCAAATTTTTCACCCTTGAGGAGAGCATCTGCTTTATTGATGGTTTGTCGATACTTTATCGCAAATTTTTCCGCATTCTTCTGCGCTTTTTCGAGAGCCTTTTGCTTCTCTTTTTCTGCTTCTAATTCTGCTTCAATTTGTTGCAGGATATCCTCCTGGGCGTAGCTGTCGAGATGTATCAAATTCAGAGCGCTCAAAAGCACGAATGCTACAATGGTGTATGCCTTCAAGAATCTCACAATTCAGAAGCGACCTACTGGTCGGCCATTTCTTTTTTCGGCTCTCGGTAGTCAAAAAGTTGATTTTCAATGATGGCTTCGGCCACCTTTTCAGGAACCATCTCTTCCCATCCGGCAAGCCCTTTTCTGATCATCTTCAGCACATTGTCACTGTAGATGTGAAGGTTTTGCTTGTTGGCTCCTTTGATGTCCATTAAGATCTTGTTCTCCCTAAAATGATGGAGAAGACCTTTCAGTTTTGGATCAACATCAAAATTGTCTGTGGTATATAGTTCATCAGACATTGGAATTTGTGCGGGATATACCATCAACTTGACATTTCCGCCAAAGCCTAATCCAAATGCTTCAAGGATTCCTCCTTTGAGATTATCGTAATATCGATCGTCAAAAATGGTTTGCAGGCTGTAAACCCCGAGAATCAAACCGATCTTTCTACCCCTGGTAAATTGTGATAAGTACCAACAAACTTTGTAGTACTTCACATAATTGGAGATCATAACGGTATGTCCGAGAGAGCAGAGGATATCTACCCTGTCGAGGAAATCCTTTTCATCGATGGTGCCATCATCTGAAAGGTCTTTCAGCGTCAATTCAAACACCACTTTCAGGTCTTCTTTATCTACGCCATCCTCTTGAATGAATGCTGCACGACCTTTATTGTGCATGTCAATATTCACATGTGTCACTGGTCTGAATCTCCCTCTCAGCACAAGTACGTTCTTCTTGTAGAACTCCTCTGAAGGCTGAAGTACATTTCCAGCAGGGCCAAATAAGGTGGCTTCTGTTAACCCATTCTTCACGAGTTTGAGTGCCATTAGACGATTATCGACGTGACGGAAATCTGGACCTGATAGCCTAAACATGTTTATTTCAACCCTCTCCCGAGAAATCTCATCAAGAAGAGAGTTTAGCAAAAATTCCGGATCGTGGTGATAAAAATGGCATGCGTATAAAAGATTCACGCCAAGAATTCCGATGGCTTCCTGTTGCAATGTGGCCTCTGGATCATGCAAGTTTACGTGGAGTACACATTCGTTCGGCTCCGATTCTGGCCTCAGCTGAAACCTTAGCCCGATCCAGCCATGTCCGCGATTGGTCTTGTGAAAGTTGATGGTTTGTACTGTGTTCGCAAAGTTGAAGAACTTGGCGGTTTTCTTTCTCGAGATCAGCTTCTTCTTTACGACCTTGTACCCGAAGTCGAGCATTTTCTTGAGCCTTGGCTCCGAGACATAACGCTCATCACCACCATAGATCGAATCAGAGATCTCTTTATCGTATGCCGAAAGACTAATCGCGATTGTACCTGAAGCGCCCCCGACTCTGAAAAAATTGTTGGCAACTTCCTGACCTGCACCTATCTCGCTAAAGGCTCCATAGATAGTATTGTCAAGGTTTATTGCAAGTGCTTTTTCTTTGGGGGAAAGTTTTCTGTATGCCATGCTAGACTCTTGCTTTTAAGCTTCTAAATATAAAGGTAATGATAATCTGTGCAAAGATTCAGAAACTAGATGCACACAAATGATTTTTAATCAATCTTTTATAGTTCGGGGACTACTTGAAGGGATATGCTTCTTGTTTCTTGCATTCTCGATCATGGGATGTGGAAATGATAATAAGAAAGAGTCTGAACTTGTTCCGGAAGTTGAATCTCCGCAGTTCATAGATTTTGATAGCACCCGAGCAGAACGGGTCGAGAATTATTTCAAAACGCGCTTCAGTAAAAAACAATTTAATGGAGTCTTTCTTTTTAGAGAAGGTGAGAAGCTTATCAGCGGTGCTCATGGCTATCTAAACTTCGAACAGAAGCTCCCGCTTTCGGACTCAACGCGATTTCAGTTGGCTTCATTATCTAAACCTTTCACGGCTACAGCCTTTATGCGATTGGTGGAGCAGGGCATCTTCGACCTGGATACCGATCTGAGAGACTATCTCCCTGATTTTCCATACGAAGGAATAAGCCCTCGGCTACTGCTTTGTCATCGCAGCGGTCTGCCTAATTATATGTACCTAACAGACAGCCTTTGGCTGGAAGTTCAGGTTCCCGATAGCATTCAAGGCCGGGCGAGAAGGGAGTTGGTGGGAGAGGTCGCCGGCACCAAAGCCCTCACACATGAAGAGCTTTACCATCAGATCATTCTTCTAAAGCCTCCGCTTTACTATCCGCCAGACAAGGTATTCAGCTACTGCAATACCAATTATTTTCTTCTGGCTTATTTGATGGAGCAGAAACTGGAAAAGCCTTTCTTCCAAATATTAGACAGCCTGGTTTTTCGTGAGGCGGATATGAATATGAGCTTTTGCTATGATGGAATGAGAATGGATACGCTGGAGAACTCGGCCATTGGCTATACAGCGAGGTTTCAGCCTTATGTTGATTTTTATTTGAATGGAGTATTGGGAGACAAAGGAATGTATTCCAATGTCTATGATCTTTTGAGTTTCGTTATGGCTATAGAGGACGGATTGCTCGGTGAAAAAACAAAAGAAGAAATGTTCAGAAAGCAAACCAAAACGAACAAACGGAGGTATTCATACGGACTGGGCTGGCGAATAAAAAAGTACAAACGCAAAAAACTGATCTTCCACAATGGGTGGTGGAGAGGGTTTAGGACCTACTTCATGATGTATCCTTCAAAGAACAGAACGGTAATTGTGCTCACAAACTCCACCATGGGTGGCTTTTTGAGTAATGATGAACTCATGGGCTTGCTCGATTAATCGCCGTTATCTGGCATCATGGTGACCGGCATGTAGTTTTCGGTCTGTTCAATGGCGTCCATGATCTCTTGCAGTAGCACTGGATTTTCCTTTTTAAAGTCCAGCTTGATCGGTTCTTTGAATCGAATGGAAAGCTGAGTTCCTTTCTTCTTGATCCGTAATCCTTTTTTATCAAATGCACGGCGGAATCCATCGATCACCACGGGCACAACGATCGGGTCATTGGTCTTAATGATATGTACAGTTCCTTTTCGCCCTGCTTTGTATGGCGTGGTTGTTCCCTGAGGGAATGTCACCACCCAGCCATCCTTGAGTCCTTCATTGATCTTTGTGATATCACGTAAATCAACCTGCCGGTTAATGTTCTTCCCAGATTCGCGCCAGGTCCTCTTGATCAGAATTCCTCCTCCGTAGGTAAAAAGTTTAGGGAGAATTCCTGATTTCATGGTCTCCATAGCTGCAACAAAGTAGGAGTTCAATTTGGGCCGAAAGAGACAGAACCAACTTCCGAGTTTATTTCCATTTCCAGCCCTAACACTGGCGAATACCAGAAACATCATGGCTACATCTGCAAAGTAGGTTTGATGGTTAGAGACGAAAAGCACGCCAGAGTCAGGCAGCTTTTTTAGGATCTCAGTTCCTTCAACCTTGGTCTTATAGAGTCTTTTAAAACGATAAATAGCAATGCTTCCTACCAGAACATAGAGAATGCGCTTGGTGAGGTGAAAGTTGCCAAAGATGTCTTTTTTGAAAAGCGTCAAAATCAAAGGATCAGCGGTTCAAGCTTACATATTTCTGCGATACTGACCGCCAACTTCGAACATCTTGTGTGTGATTTGACCAAGAGAACAGTGTTTTGTAGCCTCCATCAGTTCAACGAACATATTCTCATTTTTGATTGCCGCATGTTGAAGTTTGCTCAGATTTTCTTTCGCAAGTTCTTCTTTGTGCTCTTGCAGATGCTTTAACATGTTGATTTGATATTCCTTTTCATCTTTATTGGCTCGAATCACCTCTTGAGGGGTGATCGTTGGCGAACCTTTTGATGAAAGGAAGGTGTTCACACCGATGATCGGGAGATCGCCATTGTGCTTTAAGGTCTCGTAATACAAAGATTCTTCCTGTATTTTAGAACGCTGATACATCGTTTCCATTGCGCCAAGTACCCCTCCGCGTTCGGTGATCTTATCGAATTCTGAAAGTACTGCCTCTTCAACAAGATCCGTTAATTCTTCGATGATAAATGATCCCTGAAGTGGATTCTCATTCTTCGCCAGGCCCAGCTCTCTATTGATGATCAACTGAATTGCCATTGCTCTTCTCACACTCTCTTCAGTGGGAGTGGTGATTGCCTCGTCATAAGCGTTCGTGTGCAAGGAATTACAATTGTCATAGATCGCGTAGAGTGCCTGCAGCGTAGTTCTGATATCATTAAAGTCGATCTCCTGAGCATGAAGTGAACGTCCAGAGGTCTGGATGTGATACTTCAACATCTGAGCGCGTGAATTAGCTCCGTATTTTTCTTTGAGCGCTTTTGCCCATATCCTTCTGGCAACCCTGCCGATCACTGCGTATTCCGGATCAATTCCATTGGAGAAAAAGAAAGAAAGATTTGGACCAAATTTGTTGATGTCCATCCCTCTGCTCAGGTAGTACTCAACATAGGTAAAGCCATTTGCCAGTGTAAATGCCAACTGCGTGATCGGATTCGCTCCAGCCTCAGCTATGTGATATCCTGAAATGGAAACTGAATAGAAGTTTCTCACATTGTGATTGATGAAATACTCCTGTACATCACCCATTAGTCGGAGTGCAAATTCAGTAGAGAAAATGCAAGTGTTTTGAGCCTGATCTTCTTTTAGGATATCGGCTTGAACCGTTCCCCGAACCTTAGTCAGTGTTTCTGCCTTGATCTTCTCATATACATTCTTATCCAGTACTTCATCGCCAGTTACCCCGAGTAACATGAGTCCGAGCCCATCATTTCCTTCAGGGAGTTCACCTTGATACTCTGGACGTTCTTTACCAGAGTCCTTGTAAATGGCATTGATCTTTTTCTGAACTTCCTTTTCCAGCCCGTTTTCTTTGATGTACTTCTCACACTGCTGGTCGATGGCGGCATTTAAGAAGAATCCCAATAGCATTGGAGCTGGACCATTGATGGTCATGGAAACGCTGGTCATTGGATCAGCAAGATCAAATCCTGAATAAAGCTTTTTAGCATCGTCCAAACAACAAATGCTCACTCCGGAATTTCCGATCTTTCCGTAGATATCCGGACGATAATCGGGGTCATTCCCATACAATGTCACCGAATCAAAAGCAGTCGATAACCTTTTGGCTGGCATATCAAGTGAAACATAATGGAAACGCCTATTGGTTCTTTCTGGACCACCTTCCCCAGCAAACATCCTGGTTGGGTCTTCACCTTTTCGCTTGAAGGGAAAAAGCCCTGCAGTATATGGGAATTCTCCTGGGACGTTTTCTTGTAATGACCACCTTAAAATGTCTCCCCAACTTCTGAATTTTGGCAGAGCAACCTTGGGAATCTCTGAGTGAGACAGGCTGGTCGTATGGGTCTCCATCGAGAGTTCTTTATCTCTCACTTTAAACTTGTAGAGTGGAGCTTTGTAGCGCTCAAGCTTGGCTGACCATTCCTCAATTACCTGTTTGTTTCGTGGGTCAAGGTCTAATTCTATTTGGGAATAGGATTCTTTCAAGCCTTTGATCAGCCTATCCTTGTCCTCAATATCCATTTCCTGGATATTTTCAATACTGCGGTGAAGACCGTAAAGCTTGTCTGCAACCTCTACTTGTTTAGCTACCCACTCGTCGTAGCTTCTGTTGTTTTCACTTATCTCAGAAAGGTATCTGGTTCTGTTTGGTGGAATGATGTACACCTTCTCAGACATTTCTTTGGTGATCTCAAAACTTGATTTGAGTTTTGTTTCTGTTTTCTCAGCGATCTTATCCATAATGGCCCGATAAAGGGAATTCGTGCCCGGATCATTGAACTGACTTGCAATAGTTCCGAAAACAGGCATGTCATCTACATTCTTGTCGAATAGGCCATGATTGCGCTGGTATTGTTTCTTCACATCTCTGAGGGCATCAAGGGCTCCTCTTTTATCGAATTTATTCAGTGAAATTAGATCTGCAAAATCGAGCATATCGATCTTCTCCAACTGGGTAGCCGCACCATACTCAGGGGTCATCACATAAAGTGAAACATCACTATGATCTAAGATTTCTGTATCTGATTGTCCGATTCCACTGGTTTCCAGAATGATCAGGTCATAGCCTGCAGCTTTTACGATCTCAACAGCTTC
>CBFHWY010000034.1:0-27355 GCA_965659675.1 Salibacteraceae bacterium
GACCAAAAAGGCCGCAGGAATAAAGGCTTAAAATGGAAAGAAAAAGGAATGTGGAGACTAGTCTATGATAATACGCTTTGATTTCCATTCACCTACTTTGTTTTCAAATATCAGGTTATACATGCCGCTTTGGGCAGCTTTTATCTCTATTTCTCCTAAGCGGGATCTGAAGTTCATCTCTTGTCCCTGGACATTATGAACTGATTTCAACTTCCAATTCTGATGATCTGTAAAGCTGAGTTTGCCCTGCGATGGGTTCGGATAAAGCCTGAAATCTGATTCTTCTTCATACTCTTCAGCACTCAACCGATATGGATTGGGGTGAGCTACACTGGCTCCAGAGTAGTTTAGATCAGTCACAGCATATTCATCCTTCAGTTCCTGAACACATTGCTTAAACAGGTTGATATTGGTGAGGTGTGTGCCAGTATCTGAATCTACCCAGTTCACCACAAAATCAAAATGTTTGCGTTCGCCAGATTTTAGTTGAACAAATGGCGTACTACCAAATGTGCTAGTGGCATTCTCCGGTCCATATTGATATTTTCTATAATCATATTGCGTGTAAAGGCTATCCTTTACAGGGTCACCAGGAAACATATGGCGGATTCGCTCATTTTCATATTTCATAGAATCCCCGTTGGAGAAGTAAGCATTGAAGTAGGTCTTTATCATACCTTGATCGCGGTCTCCAGGATAGGTAAGACCTGTGGGGCCACCCTGCTCAGCCATGTTAAACCTGTAAAGATCATTATTCAAATAAGTAATCCCCCAAACATTAGTTTCAGAATTATCTGATTTAGGATAATAAAAACTTGAATTAGCAGCAGTATCACATCCAAATCTTTCAAGATAAGCATTGCCATTAGAATATAGAAACTGTCCAAGCATCAAGCTATCATAATCCCGACCACTGCGATTTACGAGAGTATACCTATAGAAAAGACTGCGATCCAGACATTCTGAACCTTCAATGGCCCAAACCATGGTATGAAGCTCTACTTCGAGTGCGTCCATTCGCCTCAACTTGTTTTTCTGAAGATCTGCTCCTATCAAATAGGCTGTAGCATGCCCGATGATCTTTGGCTTGTCTCCTGCTGAAGGGTCATAATATCCATTGTTGTTAACATCAATAAATGGAGCGAAGGGTTCATCCTTATAATTTCCTTCTGGATCAGAGACCGCAGGCCAACGAAGCAGATTGTTGAGGTCGAATTCATCGTTTGGCGCATCAACTTCACTTTTGGTCAGAACTGCCGCATTAGAAACAAATGAATTGCCCATATCAGAAACTCCGGGACTAATGTGCGACCAACCAAACATTTGCCATTCAGCAGCAGAATAATAGACCTCATTGTTATGCTGGGCATATATAACCGGACTAATTGAGCCGGCTAGAGCTTCACCCGATGCATTTCGCATGGCAGTATATCGTTCTGGATCAATACCAATTGTTCCGTCAGCATAGACAAATGACCTTAAGTCCTTATTGGCTATTTCAACTAAATTGGTGTTGTTAAGGTCATATCGACTTGAAAAATGAACCCCAGGAAGTGACGAGTTGGATAAAACGATACGCCCATCTTGACTGAATCGGACAGTTTCGAGATATCGAGGATCAGGAACATTTAATCTCCTTTCAGAACCGCCATTTGATATTACCAATTGGGATTTTCGGCTTTGATACTCGATCAAGCCTAATTCTACTCTTCCAAGATATGAATCCTTGAAATTAGCGACCTGAAAACTGCTTCCTGTTTGGTCTATTGGATGATTTCTTTGAAATATTACCCTCGTCCTATCTGTTGTCAAACCTTCGAGGGTGAGATAGTTGATCGAGTCTAGCACTGTGGAGATCACACCATCCTTCACTTGAAGAAAATCACTCATTGGTTCTTTATAAAAGTAAGTTCCCCGTGCCAAAGGAATGATGACATAATCATTTGCTTGATTTGTTAGCTTAGTTAAGCCTTCCTCCCAATTCCACTCATACGCGGCCTCTCCTTTAATCGTAAAATATACGCTAGCCCCAAGAGTTTGAATATAGTGCTCTTCATCAATATTGGTTAGCTCCTGTGAATTGCTTAAGCCATGAATTTTAATGCGTTTATCTTCACTGATCATATATATGCTATCTCCTTTATTCACCGCCAATCCCCTCGATAGACGCTTAACATCACGCACTGCCTTTCCATTGTTGAAATCATACATGATCTCATATTTTGCTGTCGCATAATCAAACAACAAAACTTGATTCTTACCTATGATCCAAATACCCTCATTTCCTCCTAAATAGCTCTTTTCACTCCAACCCTGTTTGTATTTTGGAGAAACTATCTGGCCGTCTTTCCACACCCTAAAGTCGTAATTGTCATGGTATACTAAAGGCTCACTACCACCAGTTATGAATCTGAAACTTTCACCGATATCAGATAGGAGCTGACCATTGCTCCAGATTTGAGAGCGAGGTTTTATCGAGGAGGAAGTATATTCTGAAAAGCTGATATTTATGAGGTCATCGTGAACCCCCCAATCAAAATGACGTACAAGGTCGGGGAATGTAAAATCAAGAGTATCTGGCGTCAGGCTATTTCTGAATTTCAGAAAGGCCATCTCATCAAAGCAATAATATATGTCCCCATTAGGACTTTTCTTGAGGACATCGCGATGACCAGGAGCAATAGAGTATCTGGGGCTAGCAATTTTTTGAAGGCTGTCTTTAAAGTAGAAAAGTTCATCATGGTCTTGAAAGTAAAGTCCACGCTGATTATCGAATTCATATTCATACCAACGGGGCAATAAAGTATCACCTTGCCAGATAAAATACTGTTGTTGTGCTACTTTGGCGTCTAAATCATAAAAAAAGTAGCTTCCATTTGAGACCAGTAACATGTTGCTTTGGCTTTTCTTAAATCCAGCAACAGGTAAATCAAGTTTGTCATGAAAACGCCAGGACCTGGATACTAACGGTCTATAAATTAAATTATTCAGACTATCCACTCCCCACAGCGTATCCGCATCCAGCCAAATTGGGAATTTGGTTTTTTCAAGCACTGATCCTTCTTTGCTAAATAGAAAATGATTTCCACCCCCATCACTGCTGATAAAGTGATCTTCCAGATCAGTTTGGATCAATACATTATGACTAGAGCGATCATAATCAACAGGATCAGGCAAATAGCTCCATTCCTGTGCGTTTGAAATAAGTGCTAGAAGAAGTGCTACAAAAAAGAGGTTTAGCCTGAGAATCACGCATCTAAGATACCAATTCTGCTACACATCCTTCAAGACCAACAAAGGCAATGTTGAGTGATAGGCCATCTTATGCGTATGGCTTGTGCTGAACATCTTCTCCAATAGATTATGGTCGCGACTCAAAACCACCACCATATCATTATCTCCTTTTAGGTCGATGTAATAGTTGATTCCCTCTACTACGCTTGAGCGACGAATGAGTTTGTATGAGTAGCGTACTTCAGGGTCAAAGTAGTGCCCCTCTTTCTTGCTTTCAAGGACGTGATCCTCTCGATGTGGTTTCTCATCGGTCTTCACATGTGAGATCCTCACCTCAGAATCATAGTGCATGGCCATGGATTTCACCAAATGGAATACATCATCGCTCTTGGTGGCATCATAATCAGAACACAACATGATGTATTCAGGTCGTTTGTACACTGCAGAAAGCGGAATGGTAAGCACTGGCTTCTTGATCTGATCGATCACTTTCACCGTATTACTTCCAAGGAAAAGCTCTTTTAGTCCGCTTGCCCCCTGGGTTCCCATAATGACCAGATCAACAAAGACCATCTGCTCCAGTTTAGCAATGCTCTCAATATCCGGACTAATACTCACGCTGGCAGAAATATCCAATTTCTCGATTCCCGAAGCTTTCATAATGCCTTCGGAAAACTCCATGATGCGATGACGGTAATCTGATTTCACATCTTCTTCATCCTTGAGAGCAGGTGGATCCATGATCACATGGTGTACAATGAGCCTGGAATCGAAGTCCTGAGCCAAATGCATGGCATAAGCGAGTGCTCTTGCTGAATTATCGGAGAAATCAATGGGTACAAACAAATTCTTCATGCCACAATATTGCTTTCAATCGGATTAAAAAGGGATGATATTGGTCAGCTTTTTGCCTGACTTCACTCAAATGAACTTTTTATGTGCGAAAGCGTTTAATTAATATGAAGATCCTGATCATACTCGGAGTGCTAGTGCTGCTTTTTGCTGGCTTCCAACTCTACACTACCTACAGCACTTCTAATACTGAAGAGCAGAAATATGAAACCGTAAAGAAGATGGGTGATATTGAGATCCGATACTACCCCTCTGCCATACTGGCAACAACCTGGGCTAAAGGAGAGTATAAAGACATGTCGCGTTCCGGATTCAGAACCCTCGCCTCCTACATCTTTGGTCAGAACAGCAGCGCTGAGAAGATCGCCATGACCACCCCAGTGCACATGAATATGGGTAAAGACAGCAGCAGCATGAGTTTTGTGATGCCCTCTGAATATGACCTGGATAAACTGCCAGATCCTCAAACCAACAAGATCAAACTACATGAAGAAAAAGAGAAATATGTGGCTTGCTTGAGTTTTAGTGGCTTTAGCGATGATGAGAAGATCGAAAAATACAGCAAGGAACTCCTAAGCGCGGTTGAAAACGCTGGACTTAAACACAGCGGCAAAGTGAGCTATCTGGGCTACAACCCTCCTTACCAGATGGTTGGAAGAAGAAACGAGGTTCAGGTGGAGCTGGTGGACTTCAACAGAGAATAATCAGTTTTTAATTCTTTCATCTTACTTAACATTGTCTTAATTTAAGGCAATGGAAGAATTTGGCATTTGGAAACTACTGGCCGGGCTGGGAATATTCATCTTCGGGATGTTTCTGCTCGAAGAGAGTATTGGAAAACTCGCCGGTCGCACCTTTAAAAAATTCATTCGCGAGTACACTTCGAATCGCTTTAAAGCCATTGGAAGTGGAACATTGGTTACGGCTGTATTGCAGAGCTCCTCTGCTGTTTCATTGATGGTGCTCGCCTTCGTTGGAGCTGGGATCCTCAGTCTGGAAAATTCCATCGGTGTCATCATGGGATCCAATCTGGGCACCACCTTCACGGCCTGGCTGGTTGCCACCCTGGGCTTTAAAGTAGACATCGAATCCTTTACCCTACCCCTCATTGGGATCGGCGGACTCGGTATCATCTTTTTAGGTAAATCAGCTAAATACTCCAACCTGAGCAAGCTTTTGGTAGGCTTCGGCTTTCTTTTCATGGGGCTCGATTACATGAAAGGCTCCGTTGAAGGACTTTCTGATAGCATTGATATTGTCGCTCTTGAGTCTTATGGTATCTGGATCTTTGTGCTAGTTGGTATAGCCTTGACCGCAGCCATGCAGTCGAGCTCGGCAACCATTGCCATTTTCCTTACCGCAGTGAATTCTGAATTGATCGGCTTCGACAGTGCGGCAGCAGCGGTCGTCGGAGCAAATATGGGAACAACCATCACCATAGGCCTGGGAGCCATAGGTGGAAATGTATCCAAGAAAAGACTGGCAACCAGTCATTTGGTCTTTAATCTCTTCACCGGAATTGTAGCTCTCCTCCTCTTTCCCGTGCTCATGTATCTGATGGATGCCATGCTGGCAAAAACGGATCCTGTGATCGCGCTATCGGCATTTCACACCATCTTTAACCTCCTTGGAGTGCTGATATTCATTCCATTCCTTGCACTTTTGACCAAATTGCTTTTCTGGGTCATCCCCGAAAAGAAGATCAGTCTGACCCGCTACGTGGATGAAACCGACATCAGTATTCCAGAAGCTGCCCTGGCAGCGATCAGCAAAGAATGTTTGATCCTTTTGGAGCGCGTTCAGATCTATTCGCTTCGCATTCTGGATATCGACCCAAAGTTGGTCTTCACCGAACAGAAGTTCAAAAGCGACTTTGATAAGAAAGCACGCAGCATGCCCTTGCCGGAATTATATCACCAATTGAAATTGATGAACGCTCAACTCACTAGCTATGCTGCCAAAGCCCAAAAGGAAGAGTTTAATGAGGCGGAGTCGCGAGCAATTACGCAAGAACTGCATGCTATGAGAAACATCATGGATTCAGCAAAGACCATGAAGGATGTGAGTCACAATTTTGAATCATTCGAAAGCACCGGAAACACCTACATCAACGATCAATATGCTGTTTTCAGAAAACGTTTGATCACCTTCTATATCAGTTTGAATCGCTTTCTCGAGAACTTCGAATACAAGGAACATGCAGAAGGTCTTCTGGAGCTTTATCGAGACCTTGAGAAGGAGGATGCCACTTATGTGAAAGCCTACTTAAAAGCAGCTAATAAGAACAAGATCGCCGATGTTGAGATCACTGATCTATTGACGGTGAATCGACTTTTTACCCGATCTTGCATACAGAGTCTCATGGCAATTAAAGACCTTATGCTTGAAGATGAAGAATTAAAGACCTTTGAGGTAGCTATGGAAGTAAAAGAATCAATGCGATGACAAAAGAAGAAGTAATAAGCTCTGCCCCTGAGTTCTTTAAGCGCTACATCAAGTATGTTCAGGGAGATGAAGTGATCTCAGTGATGAAAAAAGAGCGTGAAAGAGCCTTGAGTTTCTATCAGAGCATTCCCGAAGGAAAACATGAATATCGCTACGACTCGGGTAAATGGCATGTTAAGGAAATACTCAGCCATGTGATCGATACCGAACGTATCATGGCCACCCGTGCCCTGGCCTTTTCGCGAGAAGATGAACACGTGTACCCGGGCTTTAACCAGGATCAATACGTGCTTCACAGTGGAGTGGAAAGAAGGGAGTTATCAAGCCTGATCAATGAGTTTGATCAGCTCAGATCTTCAAATATCGAGCTCTTTGGTTCTTTTGATCAGAATATGATGGAACGACACGGTCGTTGGGAAACAAATACCGCCAGCGTAGCTGCAATGGGATACATCATAGTAGGTCATGAGATCCATCACCGCAGGGGAATTTCAGACCGAATTCTGGAGATCCTCTGAATATGCTATCTGAGTTTTGTCGATTTGGAATACACTATTATTGTTCATCTGAAGCATTTTAGGTTGATCTAGCCAAACAGCCATGAAAAGAATATTAAAGTCTCCACTTCTCAATCCGATCTTTCGCTTTTTTTTCAGGTTTTGGAGCGCTGTGGAGAGGCGCATTCGATCTCTTTTTATTGCCAGGATCAGGATCTCGGGTATCGCAGATTTAAGTCTAAATGGTACAGCCTTTAAGATGTACTCTAACTGCGACGACGGCCTGGTTGACTTTCTATATTTCAAACCCAATGAATACGAGGAGCTCGGTGAGTTGAAGCTTTTTCAAGCTCTGGCCAGGGAGAGCTCCTGCATACTCGACATTGGTGCCAATACAGGTCTCTATAGCCTGGTGAGCAAAAAGGTCAACCCCAATGTTCGTTTGTACTCTTTTGAGCCATACCACATCAACAGGAATAGGCTGGAAAAGAATTTGAAGATCAACGATATAAGCGATGTTCAGGTCATCCCCAAAGCACTGGGAGAAGAGAACAAAATGATCCCCTTTGCAGTACCAGAGAACGAACAGATCTGCACCGTTCTTTCAGCAGATACAGCATTCACCAGAAAATTCTTCAGGAAGTGGGTTAACTACAAGGACATTGAACTAGAGCAGGTCCGATTGGATGATCTGATCAAAAATGAAGAACTCGAAAAAATTGACCTGATCAAAATTGATGTGGAAAATTACGAATTAACTGTGCTTCGCGGGGCTTTCGACACTTTGGATTGCTTCGAGCCAATCATCTTCATTGAAAGCTTTGTTGATGAAGAACGTCAGGCATTCTTTCAGAATGAGCTGGCAACAAGAGGATATTACTGTTATGCCGTGCTAAAGCAAGGACTGTTGCGCCTGGATCAAATGTCGGCCAATCCCGATTCCAAAGATTTCATTCTTTCAAAGTCAAAATCCGTCAAACGTTACATTTCCTTTTCCGACCCAGATATCCTTTTGGAGTTGAGGCAAAGAACTACAGCTCCTTCAGCATGAAAACCGGACAAGCAGAGTGTCCGGTGGCTCCGAGTCGCTTATCAATGTGCTCAAAGCCAAAAGAAGCATAGAGATGTTGCGCTTCGGTCATTTCGGGTAGGGTTTCAAGATAACAGTGGGTATAGCCTACATCCCGGGCAAAATCCAAACATCTTTTCATCATCTCCTTTCCGAAACCTTTTCCCCTCGCTGTTTTGGCGAAATACATCTTTTGAAGCTCACAATATTTGACCCCTGGTTCAGCCAGTGCTGCAATTCCGGCTCCACCCCAAACTCGAGCTTTTTCCGCTAAAACAAAATAGGCCGAATCGGGTGAGGCGTATGCTTTGTGCATGTCTAATAATTCAGGGTCAGCAAAAGCAAAACCCTCCTTGTTGGCACCATAGCTGGTCAGCACCTCACGGATGAGCTGTTCGATCTGTGGGTTATCTTCTTTGCTGATCTCCCGGATCTTCATGAACGAAGGGAGCGAAAGAAATCGATCAACATTGTCCTTTCCTCCTCGCTCAGATCTGCCTCAGCATGAATGATCGCATATCCTTCGAGTGGCATCTCCCCTTCTTCAAGCTCCTCCACGCATTCCTCGAGCTTGTGATCAGCTTTCTTTTTAGAGTAGTTCGCCCACTCGTCAAAATTGAGATGCTCTCTACCTTCCTGAATATGATCCCACAAAAAGAACTTTACCGGAGCGATGTATGAGTACCAGGGATATTCTGTATCGTAGGAATGGCAGTCCATGCAGGCTTGTTTCATGAGGTTCTCAACCTCTGCTGGAGCCTGAACTTTGCTAAAAAAGGAAGCCGATTCCTCCACATCTTCAGGTACTGAGCGGTCAATAGGAACAAACTGAATGAGAACAAGGAGTGCAAGTAATGCCAGTAGGATCTTTTTGAGCATGATCTGAAAATTTATGTTGCGAAAATAAGTCCCTAAAGCTCTCGTCGTGTAAAGAAGATCTTATTATCCATTTTCCTTTTTCGCCGATAGCCGATCAGGTGGAAGAATTCTGTGGCCAGGAAGCGAGCGACCCGAGTATTGACGATCAAGGTTCCCTCGTATTTAGGGTGTTTGCGCAATCCAGGAAGAAGAACAAGCATATCATCTAACCTCTGTTTCCTCAAGAAACTCGATAACCAGAGCCAGAAGCCAGACACTTCACGAATAATGAAAAATCCCTCTGATCCCTGCGCCTGATAAAGCGGCATGAAGATGTTTCCCCCTTCAAGTGCTCGAATGGGACCATTCTTATCATTAGCAAGCAACTCCCCTGCCCTGATCTCCTGAAAGCTCTCATATCCGGGCATCATCTTAAAGGCGGTACCTTCTTCGATCATGAATCGCCGCCGGATCTCATAGAACTGCTCCTGCCTCTCGCAGGTCTTTTGAAAAGAAGCGAAATACTCATCGAGCTCTGGGATATCCTTCTTATCTACCATTCCTGCATTCCAAAGGCATATCCAGACCATGGCTTTATGGAAATAAACAGATTCAGGGTCGTCGTGCTGACCCGCTTCAAATCCAAGGGCAACCACTTTGTACTCATTGATGTAGCTCAGAAATGCCCCTTGTAGAAACTCCTCGATCCCCAAAACACTGGGCACTGGGAGATTCCTGGTGAATTTACGATTGAGTAGTGTGTCGTTAACAGGTATGAAAGGAACGCTTTTGGAGGAAGTGGTATGGAGATCAAGAAATACATGTGGACCTTTTAGGGCAAGGGCCTCCTCCACTAGTTCAAAAATATCAATGAGTTCGTTGAGCTCCGCCTGATCTGAACTTTTCTTGAGCTCTCCAGACTTTAACTTCTCAAAGATGGACACCTTCCAAAGTCGGTTCAGGTCTTGTTTGAGGTACCTCTTTTTGGCCTTTAGCGCAGGCAGATTGCCTGCTATGGCGTAGAAGCTCCCCCGGACCGCTATACCGCGCTCTTCGATCTCTTTGATAACCTCCTGCAAAGCCAGAACACCTGCTGGTTCATTGCCATGCAAACCGCCTGTTACGAACAAACATGGTCCTTTAGCATCTCCTAACTTCGCTAATACTCTCTCTAGCTCCAATCCGTACTCCTTTAGCACCCTGGTTTAGCTGTTAAGCTTATCCCAGATACGGCGCATATCCTTATCGGTAACGATACCGATCAATTTTCCATTCTTTAGCACGGGCAAACTTCCAATTTTTTCTCGAAGCATGATATCCATTGCTTCCTGAATACTTGTTTCAGGAGAAACCGTGATGAGTTCCCTTTGCATGAATTCAGCCACAGTATTCATGCTCTGATCTTCTTCGGACATGAAATCATCAATGACCTTACTGGTGATCAAACCTTTAAGCTTACCCTGATTGTCCTCAACAGGAACATGGCGGATTTTCCTCCACTTCATGATATGTTGAACCAGTTCGATCAGGTCATCTTCCTGCACCGTAAAAAGCTCGGTGGTCATTACCTTATCTACCCTATTATAGTTATTCAGAATAGGCTCAAATTCGCTCGGGTGAATATCAGACCATTCACTTAAAGCTTTATTTGATGTAAAACGAGTGTACATACCTGAAGTCAAAGCTGTTAATGCATCTTCTTTATCGAGTTCTTTTCTGAGTTTTCGATAATTATTGACGATCCACCTACTGCCAGATTTGCGCTTGTTCAATCGTTCTTCAATGATACCCAGATAGTGGTCAATATCTGAACTTTTCACCTTAACCTCTTCGAGTCCTTTCCGTGCAATAGGAAGCAAGAAATTGAGTCCAAACTCCCTTGCCGTGCTCACTTCTCCATTCCATGAAATACCGATCTCCATTCCACTTTTTGAGGCCTTGTGGAAATTCTCTCTGGCTTCTTCAAATTCCATCTTCTTCCAGAGCTCCTTATACTCCTCAGGCATACCCTTCATCACTCCTACCCAAAAGGCGGTATTGGCAATTTCATCATCTATGCTCGGACCTGATGGAATGTAGCGATTCTCAATGCGTAAGTGAGGTTTTCCTCCACCTACACCGTAACAGGGTCTGTTCCACTTCCAAATGGTTCCATTATGCATAGCCAAAGCCTTGAGGGCTGGAACTTCACCGTTCTTGACTTGTTCCAAACTGTCTTCAACATCGGTGGTAAGGAGCAGTGGGAAACGCGAAATATCATCTTCATAGATATCCAGCACAGAGTTTTTGATCCAATCTCTGCCAAAATAGACCCTGGATTGTCGCTCTCTAATGCCCGTCTCTTTGTCTCTGGTATCAATGCTTTGTTGAAATAGCGCAATTCGGGTCTCTGCCCAAAGCTCTCTTCCAAACAGCAAGGGAGAGTTGCTACAAAGCGCAAGAATGGGTCCACTAATGGCCTGAGCCCAATTGTATTGATCAACAAATTCATCGGGGTCGATCTGTAAGTGCATTTGAAAGCTCGTATTACAGGCCTCGAATAAAATGTTGTCGTGACGAATGATCAACTCATCAATGCCTTGAATATGCAATTCAAAATCACTCCCTCGAATGTCTCGGATGACGTCACCAAGCAAATAATAGCGCGGATTGGGAGTCATGTAGTCTAGACTGAGTTCAGCTGGACCAATACTCGGGAGGATACCAGTGAGCAAGATCTTATTCCCATTGCGATGTGCCACATCATGCGCTTTATCCAACAGGGTTCTGAGCTCCTTTTCCAATTGACTGAAGCAGTCCTTGGTGAATTCAAATGGATTTAGGTTGATCTCAAGGTTAAATCTTGCCAGTTCGGTAGTGAACTGTTCATGGTCGATCTGTTTGAGGATATCCGGACCTTTTAAAGAAGGGCTAAAATGTTGATCAAGTACACAGAACTCCTGTTCAGCGCCAATACGCTGTATCCCCTGCTCGATCATCCTATTCTTGAGCATGAACTCAAGAGCTTTAAGGTCATTTAGCAGATGATGAAGGAAATTTTGTCGTTCTTCCCTGGACTGTTTGGATTCGATCGCGTGTTCTCCCATGACTGCGATTCTAAACTAAGAAAAGGACTTGAAATATGACCTAGGTCAAATCAAGCGGCATTTAGCACGTCCATGATGCCATTAATGAGCTCATTCATACTGTAGAAAATACCTATACCAAGCACTGTATTCCTGGCCGATAAGGCATAGAACACTTTGGGCAAAACTGAAACCGAGACAATGGCAAAGCCTGGAGTAAAGAAAACGGTTCCAATAGTTAAAACAATACTGCTGTCCCCAAGGCTCAGAATGAAAGCACCAATGAAAGCAAGCAAAAATCCCAGGTGGGAAAACCTACTGATATTTACCTGAGTGATCACCCTCGAGAAATAAATACTCAAAAGGGCAGCTGCAATGAGTATCACGCTGGCAAATTGACCACTCTCCAATTTAGCGCCCAATAGACGTACATCCAGATCAAGACTCGGGTAGTACTTGAGGATAAAAGCGGTGAGCAGTCCATACAGAATTCCTGTGGTAAAAACCAGCAGGAAGTTCGACTTTCCATCTTTGGTATCGTTGTCGAATTCAGTACTCGATCTTCTGTCGGATGGAATCTTTTTGAGTTTTCTCAAAAGGAAGTAACCCGTCATAAATACAGCAATACCTCCAACAAGAAAGGTCAGCGGTGCACCAAGAAAGTTGATGATATCGACGATGTTTGGCTCCAAAGAGTAGATGATGTCATAGGCCAGTACAAAGATCACGATCACCCTGGTGAGCATCTTCTGCGGAACGATACTTTCAAGCATTCCGAGGGCAGGAGACCTGAAAACATTCATACTGATGAGCCATAGGGCTATAAATACTGGAATGAGGTAGACGATGAATCCGCTGGACTCAATGTACAGCGTGCTGGCTACCGTCATGAAGATCATAGACACCACCGCAACGCCGATATAGATCACATTGAGGTAAGACCCATTTCTTTCCAATGCTCTATCGGAAACCCAACCGGCTATTGGTGGCGTTAGTACAAGGATGAATGCCTGAAGTATGGCGAATTCCAGCCCATATTCATCGAAGCCAAATTGAACCAGGATATCTGGCTGGTATTCGTGGTAGGCCACCCATGATAGTGTAACAAATATTTCGAGGAGCAGTAGGTTTAAAACCGCACTCCAGTCTATCCTATTTCTTAAGTTTTTCTCCAAACGCTTTCTTGAATTTTTCCATTTTCGGGCGGATCACAAAGTTGCAATATGCCTGATCTCCGTTCTCATTAAAGTAATTCTGGTGATAGTTCTCCGCTGGATAGTACATATCCACCTTTACAATCTCAGTGACGATCGGATCATTGAATGCACCAGATTCATCCAAACGCTTTTTATATTTCTCCGCAATATCTCTCTGCTCTTCGGTATGCCAGTAAACCCCTGAGCGATATTGGGTTCCAACATCCGCTCCCTGACGGTTTAAGGTAGTGGGATCATGTGTTTGCCAAAAGACCTCTAAAAGCTCTTTAAACGCGATCACATTGGGATCATAGGTGATCCTCGCAACCTCTGCATGACCGGTCCTCCCTGAACACACCTCTTTATAGCTTGGGTTTTTGATACTTCCATTGCAATAACCCGATTCTACGGTGTAAACCCCTTCCAGGCTTTGAAATATGGCTTCAGTACACCAAAAACATCCAGCACCGAGTGTTATGGTATCCAGTTTTTCTGGATCTCCAACAATATCTTGTGCTTTTTCAGTATCATTCTGCATATCTGTATTTGTTTCAGTACCCGTACACGCAAAAAAAGAAATGCATATCATGCCGAGCGTTAGAAATATATTTAGTTCTCTTCTCATATTCCAATACTACTTGCAATCTAATAATTTGTTCATGATTCTCCAGAATAATCAGATAAAAGAAACAATTACAAGATGAAATGTCAGGAATCTGACCGAGGTCATTTATAGCTTCTCTGATTGAATTACTTTTCGCCCATGAATAAAGGAGACTCAAAGATACTGGAGCGATTCAAGGACGTGTCAAAGCACAATTTGCTGCACAGTATTTTCAAAATGAAGGGTGTTGATGAAACGAAGTTCATTGAAACCATGGAATATTTCCACGAGCTTCGAGGCTTGCAGATCGAGTTGGTGAAACTGCAAAAGCATATTCAGGAAACCGATGGGCGTCTGGCAGTGATTCTGGAAGGAAGAGATGCAGCGGGAAAAGGAGGAGCCATTCAACGCTTTGTGGAACATATGAGCCCTCGTTCTTACCGCGTTGTAGCCTTACCCAAACCATCCGACATAGAACAAGCTCAATGGTATTTCAGGCGTTACGTGAAAGAATTACCAAATCCGGGTGAGATTGTCTTTTTTGATCGCAGCTGGTATAACAGGGCTATTGTGGAACCGGTAAATGGCTTTTGTACGGAATCAGAATACAAGCGTTTTCTGAGGCAAGTTCCAGAGTTCGAACATATGCTTTATGAGGAAGGCCTAAACTATTTCAAACTCTGGTTCTCCATTAGCAAAAGTGAGCAGGCCAAGAGATTTGAGAAAAGATCTACGAATCCACTTAAGAACTGGAAATTGAGCCCTGTAGATACTAAAGCACAGGATCTTTGGGATGACTACACTCATTATGAGGAAGAAATGTTCATTCACACGCATACAGCATATGCTCCCTGGAATATCGTGAAAGCGAATAACAAGAAAAAAGCGCGTTTGGAAAGCATACGCTTCATTCTCGCAAATACTGAATATGACGGAAAAGAAGAAGCAGAGATAGATCTGCGTCCAGACCCAAATATAGTTTCACCCTATTTCACTAATTTTAACCGATGGGCCGACGATTAAGCACTATTGCCATCTTATTTCTTTTTGTTGGATTGACCTCTTGTGTGGATGTTAAGTATCCCGAACCACAGCCAAATTTCAAATGGAAGAAATGCAGCTTTCCCAAAAAGCTTAGAGGTTCTTATCTCAATGAAGACGGAAAAACTGCCGTTACGGTCACAAAATTTGAAGCAAAGCTGGAGGGCGATAAAGAGTTCACTTCGATCGTTGACCTGAAAAGCGATACCGCAATCCTCAAGAAATGGAGAGGCGTATGGTTTGTGAACATCAAAGAGTCTGACTCAAAATACTGGAATGCTGCCTTTGTGGAGTTCAAGGATGACAACCTGTTCCTGTCCTATATGGATGAAAGCACGGAGATCCTCGAACAGATCACTAAAGTGAAACGAGCAGAAGATCCTAAAGGTGATGTGATCATCAATCCAGAAAGAAAAGAATGGAAAAAGATCTTTGAGCAGATGGAGTTTACCACCACCGAATACTACAAGAATTAACCTGGGTTGTACAAAAGCAGGTTCTCTTCATCTATCTGAAAGATACAGTCCTGATCTATGGAACGGTTTCCATAAATGTAGCTTTCCCAATTATCCTCATCAAAGAAGTCTTCACGAAGTATAGCTTCAAATCCGGCAACCTTTAACTCGATTCGATCTCTTTCTGGTGCACAATTGAGCCCTGACTTTGCAGGATCCAGTTCATGGAAATCTTCAATGATCGTGGTACTTTGGGCATCCAGACGTATGGTGTCCGGCTCTGAACTTTTTTTTGCGTTCAGGAAGATCAGGTCGATATCGAGTTCGGTATCATTGACCACTGATCGCGTGTAGTATACCTCGGTCTGACAGGAAACAAAACCGCAGACCAAAAGACCCAATACTATTAGCTTCTTCATAAAAGGGACACGAATTTACGAAATATTCGTCCTACCCTATATTACGAATATGTTAGCGCAATAGTTTCACGCGCTCCTCTTCGATTGCTTCGTAAGCGTAATCGTAAATGCAATACCTCACTTTTCCATTGGGCTGAAGCTCCATTTTGGTGAGATGCTTAAAACAGAAGCCATTGAGTTCAAGCAATTTCCTTTCGACCTCGGTTTGCCCAGCCTCCCAAAATAGCTTGAGGATCTTGCGGTTTCTTTTCAGGATCTTGTGAATGCGATTGAGCTCTTTGTGCTCTGCTTTGAGGCTTCTGTAGTTGTAGCTGCTCCTGCAGTAATCATCACAGAACTTCTTGTCGGATCGACCTTTCAGTCCTTGTCCGCACTCCATACATTTTCTACTTGTTTTAACTTTTGTGTTCATGGTTGAGAATTTGATCTCTAAAATAGCCAGACCCGAGGCTGAAAGCAAGGTGTGCCGGAATGGATTTATTCGATCCAGGTGGAATAGATCTAAGCGTAATTAAGCGAATAATCTCCGTTTAGGCTGATCCAGCAATCGTTCATTTGTATCAAATTCAAGTTTAATCAAAACCTATTACTATGAATAATATCAAAAACAGAGTACATTTAATTGGAAGACTGGGAATGGATCCCGAGGTGAAGGATCTGGACAGCGGAAAGAAGCTGGCTAAGTTTTCGGTGGCAACCAATGACTACTACTATAATAAAGATGGTGAGCGAGTCACAGAAACGCAATGGCACAATATCATTGCCTGGGGCAAGCTTGCTGAGCTGGTAGACAACATCCTTAAAAAGGGAAAAGAGGTTGCGCTTGAAGGCAAGCTAAGCAATCGTTCTTATGAAGACAGCAAAGGGAACAAACGCTATATCACTGAGATCATAGCGAATGAGTTCGTGCTGCTTGGTAAGAAAGCTGACTAGGTTCAAAAAAGAAAGCTCCACCAGTAGGCGGAGCTTTCACCCTAACTTGATACTATAAAGCGTGTGCCTTGAATAGTGAACCTAAATTGATTTAAAAATTAGCCCGCACAAAGTTCTTTCGACTGACTGCCTTATTCTATCGACAGAGTGCAGATCATAACCTATTGATGTATTCTTCAAAGGTCTTTCTGATGATCGCAATACAATCATCCATCTGAGCATCAGTCATCACTAAAGGTGGTGCAAAACGGATGATATTACCGTGCGTTGGTTTTGCCAACAGACCATTATCCTTGAGCGCGACACAAAGATCCCAGGCTGTACTGCTATCTGGACTGTCGTTGATCACTACTGCATTCAGTAGTCCTTTTCCTCGAACCAAACTAAGCAGATCAAATTCATCCACCATATTTTGCATTGCAGAGCGGAACTTCTCTCCAAGTTTTCTTGCATTCAAAGCAAGTTTCTCATCGCGAATCACTTCCAGCGCCTCAACAGCAACTCTGCAGGCGATCGGATTACCTCCAAAGGTTGACCCGTGTTCACCCGGCTTGATGACCAACATGATGTCGTCATCGGCTAATACTGCTGAAACTGGGTAAACTCCACCTGAAAGTGCTTTTCCGAGGATCAAAATATCTGGACGGGTATAGCTATCCTGTTGTTCACAATGTCCTTCACAACTACAGTTTCCGCAGGAGGCGAGCAAACTTCCTGTTCTCGCGATCCCCGCTTGGATCTCATCTGCCACAAAAAGTACATTCTTCTCTTTGCACATCTCTGCGGCTTTTCTCACATAATCGCTGTCGGGAGTATTCACCCCTGCTTCACCCTGAATAGGTTCTACCATGAAAGCGGCCACATTAGGATCTTCAAGTTCTTTCTTCAAGGCATCGAGATCATTGTATGGGATCTGCTGAAAGCCAGGAGTGTATGGACCGAAACCCCCAAAGGAATCTGGGTCTGTAGAGAAAGAAATGATGGTTACTGTTCTACCATGAAAATTCTCATTGGCAACAATGATCTTTGCTTTTCCCTCTTCAATACCTTTCTTTTCATAAGCCCATTTTCTGCAGAGTTTAATGGCGGTTTCGACGCCTTCTGCTCCTGAATTCATGGCAAGAACCTTGTCGTATCCAAAGTATTCTGTGATATACTTCTCAAAGGGTCCAAGCTCTGAGTTGTAGAAAGCTCTTGAAGTTAATGTGAGCCTTTCAGCCTGCTCCTTTAAAGCGCCTACAATGCGTGGATGACAGTGACCCTGGTTCACCGCAGAGTATGCAGAAAGAAAGTCATAGTACCTCTTCCCTCCAACATCCCAGAGGTAAACCCCTTCTCCTTTTTCAAGCACTACCGGTAAAGGATGGTAGTTGTGAGCGCCGTGTTTATCTTCTAATGCTATTAATTCTTCTGACCTGGTCATTTCTTGAATCATATTATATATCCATGTTTGATTTAGTACACGCGTAATATATAAACAATTGCGCGTCTTAACTGCTAACTTTGCAACATGAAACGGGTTGTAGTTGGACTTTCCGGTGGCGTAGATAGTAGCGTGTCTGCCTATCTACTTAAAGAACAAGGCTTTGAGGTGATTGGGATCTTCATGCGCAACTGGCATGATGATAGTGTTACCATCAATAATGAGTGCCCATGGATCGACGATAGCAATGATGCGCAGCTCGTAGCTGAGAAACTGGGCATTCCTTTTCAGACGATCGACTTTTCAGAAGTTTACAAGGAGCGCATTGTAGATTACATGTTTTCGGAGTATGAGAAAGGTCGCACTCCAAATCCTGATGTGCTGTGTAATCGAGAGATCAAGTTTGATGTTTTCCTTGACACCGCATTGCAACTAGGAGCTGATTATGTTGCAACTGGACACTATTGCCAAAAAGACAGTTTAGACATCGATGGAAAGAAGGTCTATCGTCTCCTTGCTGGTGCCGATTCCAATAAGGATCAGTCCTACTTTCTCTGTCAACTCACCCAGGAGCAGCTTTCAAAAGCGCTCTTCCCGATCGGACACATGCAAAAGGCTGAAGTTCGCGAAATCGCTAAAGAACTTGATCTGGTAACCGCAGAAAAGAAGGATAGTCAAGGTTTGTGCTTCATAGGAAAAGTTAAACTACCTGATTTCCTACAGCAGCAACTAGCGCCGAAAAAAGGCAAGATACTGGAGCTTGCAAAAGATTCGCCAGTTTTTGAAGAAAGAGCGGCTGAGGCTGCAATCGAGACCTTAGCCGAACCCTATGACCTTGAACAGGCTGAAGCAAAAGAGGTTGGCGTACATCAAGGTGCTCATTTTTTCACATGCGGACAAAGAAAAAGACTGGCAGTAGGCGGAACCCCAGAACCACTCTTTGTGATCGGAACGGATACTGAGAAGAATATCATCTATACTGGTCAGGGTTCAGACCACCCTGGTCTTTGGCGAAAAGCACTTAAGATCGAAAGGGATGATATACATTGGCTGAGGGAGGATCAAAAAATGGCCAATGGCGAATCAAGAGATTACCTCGTTAGAATCAGATACCGACAGGCCTTGCAGGAAGCAAAGCTCATAATGAAGGACAGCGCATTGTTCATTGAGTTCAAAAAAGCGCAAAGTGCAATCACCCCAGGTCAGTTTGCTGCCTGGTATGAAGCAAACGAACTCATTGGATCAGGGGTCATCTCAGCATAGGCAGAATTGCTAATTCTCTGAAAAAGAAACCTTTTCACCTGACATGCGTAAAAGTATGCCATGTGGCGCTCCATCAGCGTACTTATTATCAGCATTCTGGTATCGTTTAACTTGAATACACTTTCGATAAGCCCTCCTTCTACTGTAATAGACAGCAGTTTAAGTGAATGTTGCAAGACAACGATCGTTCCGCTCGTTAAGCTTAAACAAAAGATCAGTCACTCTAAGCAGGCTCAAAGTTTCGGACATCAGTCGCATAAGATGCTTGTGAGCGTCAAGACCTTTTTTCAACGCAGGAAAAAAAACAGGCAACACAGACATTTCGCGCATATGACCAGGGGAAGGAAAGTCAATCAACATGCCTCAAAGAAGATGCTTAGGAAATCCATGTCTGAGCAAAAATAGGATGAGCGTTCCTTTTATTTGATATAATATATAGATATTTGTCTAAATAACTAATCCTTGAATCAACTATTCAAAGCATTAAATGATGATAACCGGCGCAGGATCATAAACCTGCTGAAGGAAGGAGATATGAATGCCGGCGAGATCGCTGAACATTTTGACATGACGAAGCCCAGCATTTCTCATCACCTTGATCTTTTAAAGCAGGCCGGACTCGTAGATGCCAGAAAAAAAGGACAGTATGTTGAATACAGCTTAAACACCACTGTATTAGATGAGCTGATCGCATGGTTCATGGATATTAAATCGAGCAACAAATGATCAAAAGAACTAACATCATCTGCTGGCTAAGTGCCTTAATTCCATTTATATACTTCTTCATTCTACTTCCTGGGATGCCGGAGGAGGTCCCTACCCATTTTAATGCTGCAGGTGAAGCTGATGCATATGGGAGTCCTTACACCGTTCTGATCGCCTTAGTGGCTATCCTGGTTCCTGTTAATGTGATCCTTCAATATGCTCCATACATCGATCCAAAGCAAAAACTCATGAAGGATCAACCTTCCTATCAGCGTTTGAGGATCATGTTATCGTTGAGCATGACCGCCATAGCACTCGTTGTTGTTCACAGTACGGTGAATACAGTGAGCATTGAGCTCCTGGGAATCATTATTTGGATGTTGTTTGCCATCATTGGTAACTACATCCAAAGCGTGAAACACAATTACTTCATTGGCGTGCGCACACCATGGACCCTCGAAAACGAGGATGTTTGGAGGAAAACGCATCGTTTATTTGGTCGTATCATGTTCTTTGGTGGAATTGGGGGTGCTATACTGAGTTTGATCGTCGACATGAAGATCTCTATGATCGTTTTAATAGCATTCAGTGTACTGGTCACTATTTTCGCTTTCTATTACTCCTTCAAAGAGTACAAAAAAGCCTAAAGTGCTCCTTTTTTGATCTCCTCCACCACTTTTGGATCTAGTAAGGTTGACGTATCTCCCAGGTTTGAGGTGTCCCCTTCAGCCACCTTTCTAAGTATCCTGCGCATGATCTTACCAGACCTTGTTTTTGGGAGTCCGCTCACAAACTGGATCTTCTCTGGTTTGGCGATCTTGCCGATCTCCTCTACTACCGTTTCAATGATCTCTGCACGAAGTTTTTCCTCGTTCGCGTCAGCATCTTTTAAAATGACGTAAGCGTAGATGCCTTGTCCTTTTATTTCATGCGGATAACCAACAACTGCTGATTCAGCAACTTCCTGGTTTTGATTGATCGCGTTTTCAATTTCCGCAGTTCCGAACCGGTGGCCCGATACATTGATTACATCATCTACCCTACCAATGATACGGTACATTCCCCTCTCATTTCGTCGTGCTCCATCTCCCGTGAAATAATAACCTTCATAATGTGAGAAATAGGTGTTTCGGCATCTTTCATGATCGCCATAAGTGGTTCTGAGCATCGATGGCCAGGGAAACTGTATTGCTAAATAACCTTCTTTTTCATTCTCTTCAATGATCTTTCCATCCTGATCCAACAATACGGGCTGAATTCCCGGAAGTGGGTATCCTGCATGAGAAGCCTGCGTGGGGCCGTGTTCGCCAAGTGCAGAGATCATGATACCCCCAGTTTCTGTTTGCCACCAGGTATCGACGATCGGACAACGTTCTTTGCCAACGTGCACATTATACCAATTCCAGGCCTCTTCATTGATCGGCTCTCCTACTGTACCAATTACCTTCAATGAACTTAGGTCATATGAAAGCACATGTTCATCACCACAGGCCATTAGTGCTCTGATCGCTGTAGGTGCAGTGTAGAATTGATTGACCTCATGCTTATCACAAACCTGCCAGAACCTGCCTGGATCAGGATAAGTTGGAACACCTTCAAACATCACTGTGGTTGCGCCAGCCAACAACGGGCCGTAAACAATATAGGTATGACCAGTTATCCAGCCAATGTCAGCCGTACACCAATAAACGTCATCGTTCTCATACTGAAATACATTTCTGAATGAATAATCAGCATAGACCATATAACCGCCACAGGTATGAACAACACCTTTTGGTTTTCCGGTAGAACCTGAAGTGTAAAGGATAAAGAGCATATCCTCACTATCCATTTCTTCTGCCTCGCATTCTTTAGGCATCAGGTGAATCTCATCATCGATGTAGAAATCGCGTCCCTCTTTCATGTGAACATCCCAGTCTGTGCGTTTCTTCACCAAAACAGTTTCAACAGAACCACAGTGCTCCAGAGCCTCATCTACCACCTTTTTAACCCCCAATTCTTTTGCGCCTCTGAACATGCCATCTGAACACAGCACCATTTTTGCCTGAGCATCGTTGATTCTATCTGCCAAAGCATGTGCAGAAAAACCCGCAAATACGATGGAATGGACCGCTCCGATGCGGGCACACGCCAATACAGAAATGGCGAGCTCTGGGATCATGGGCATATAGAATGCGATCCTGTCTCCTTTTCCAACCCCATGCTTTTTCAGCAGATTGGCCATCTGACAAACCTTCTCATGAAGTTCCCGGTATGAGATCTTTACGACCTTTTCACGAGGGTCATTTGGCTCCCATAGAATGGCTGTTTTATCAGCCTGAGTTTCCAGGTGACGATCTAAACAGTTCTCTGTAATGTTTAGCTTTCCATTGATGAACCACTTTACATCTGGTCCTTCAAAATTCCAATGAAGTACCTCATCCCACTTCTTTTTCCATCGGAAATTCTCAGCCACTTCAGCCCAGAATTCCTCTGGCTTATCCTGAGCTTGTTTATACAGATCATTATAATGGTCGAAAGAGTTGACCTTGTAGAATGGCGACTCGTTTTGCATGTTCAATAAAGCTTTGTGCCGAATCTACAAAAGTTCGCAGAATAAATAAGGCTCTTCCTGAACAAGACGAACGCTTAAATAAAGTAGAAAAGTATGCTCTTCAGAATATCAAGACTCCGGCGGAGTCTCCTTGTTCTTCTCCTCAAGCATCTTGAGTATTTCTTCTTCAGACATTCCGAGTAGTTTAATGCTTGCTCTGGCATCATTAGCTAAAGGATGTCGCGGATATTTATCGATCATTTCCTGATAAAGCTCTTTAGCTTTGCCTTTTCTATAGAGATGCTCGTCATTGATAAATGCCTTTAAATAGGCTGCCTGAGGAGCTTTTTCAAATTCCGGGTAGTTTGATACAAGGCGCTCAAAAGTGGCGATCGACTCATCGTAATCCTTCAATCCCATGAGAATCTCCCCCGCACGATAGAGGTATTCAGCTGCGGTATCATTTGTTGGGTTATTATTTACAAATCCAACATATAGGGTCTGCAACTGCCTGGCAACTGTGGCATTCATCTTCGCATCATTTCCAAAGACCTTTGGCTCCAGGTCTTTGATACTCTCCCTCAATTCCTGCTCAGGAACCAAGACCTCTTTCTTTTTAGTCTCTGTTGCTTCACAACTCATGAGAAGCATAATTCCGGCAATGATCAGGTATCTCATCGTTTTGATTTTTTTAAAGGGAACTTCATTCTATAACGAACCTCAATATTACCTTTCGCGATATTCGAAAGCTTCTTTTTTAACGCTCTTTTTTTAAGTGGACTGATGCGATCTGTGAAAAGTACGCCGTCAATATGATCATATTCATGCTGAATGATCCTGGCGGGTATTCCCTCAAAGGTCTCTTCATGTTCAACAAAGTCTTCATCCAGGTAATTGATGGTCACTTTTGGCTTGCGATCCACGTCTTCGCGTATTTCTGGAATACTTAAGCAGCCCTCATTAAAAGCCCATTCGTCGCCGCTTTCTTCAACGATGTATGGATTGATGAATACCTTCTTAAAGTCCTTAAATACCTTACGATCTTCCTCTGAATATTCTTCGTCATCTGCAAATGGTGAGGCATCTACTATAAATAGTCTGATGCTCTCTCCCACCTGTGGGGCAGCAAGGCCAACTCCGCTCGCCTTATACATCGTATCCCACATGTTTGAGATGAGCTTCTTCAAACCGGGATGGTCGTCATCAATTTCCTCCCCCATTCGTTTTAGAACCGGGTCGCCATATGCAACAATAGGTAGTACCATAATTTTCTCTTATGCAAAGTTACAAAGATCATTAGCCTTTGTTTGTTGAATAGTTTCAAAAGCTTCTTAAAAAATGCTTTTTCCTTAATTTTAGGTTTGGTCTGTGAATGACTTAATGCGCATCAAGTGGTTCCAGCGCCTGCTCATCATGGCGCTTTTGAGCTCCATGGCTTTATCATGGCCCTTGTGGTTTTGGGAACACAGCTTTCCCAAAATTGAGCTGTTCACCCAGTTCGATGCACCATTTTGGCTTGACTTGAGCATTGTGTTTTTGTTGTGTCTGAGTGCGGTTCTGCTCTTGTTCATCTATTCTTCATCTGCGTTATACCTCCTGTTCAGCATCACCCTTTTCATGGCTGTATCAATGGATCTGAACCGGCTACAGGTTTGGTCGAGCACTTTTTTCTTTTTCATGATAGCCATGTCGATATTTCCCAGAATACAAAGGCACCAGATGAAGTCTGAACAACTTTTGGTTGCTCTACAAGTGCTTTTGCTAGGCGCCTATTTCTGGATCGGCATCAACAAAATGAACGAAAATTTCTTCTCAACGGTATTGCCTTATGTGACTGCCCCTTTGCAACACCAGTTCACGAGTTTCATCTATTTAGAAGAGATCTCCTACCCTATTCCTTTCCTGCAGGTATTGATCATTCCTTTGCTACTTTGGAGAAAAACCAGGAAGCTTAGTGTTCTGCTTATGGCTCTTTTTCATTTAGGGGTGATCTTTCTGGTTGGGATCTTTTCCTACAACGACAACTCTGTCATCATTCCGTTAAATCTCTTTTTCATCGCTACACTATTCTTACTCTTCTTCAAGAAACAGGATGTTGTGTGGTCTGAACTGAAATTTCGCCGCAGGCCGATCAATCTGAGCATGATTGGAATCCTGATCTTACCAACACTTTCCTGGTTTGGTCCTTACCCTCATAATCTTTCCCTAGATATTTACTCTGGAAGGTATTCATTTGACCCTATTCCAATTGAGCATTCAAGCTTGAAAAATATCCCTAAGCACCTCATGCCCTATTCATATAAGTATGGCAGCGAGACCTACTTTGACGTGTATACCTGGAGTATGGATGAAATGAATGTTCCACCCATCTACGAAGATTATCTGATCGACGATTACAAAACAGAAATTCTAAAGCAGTGCGATAGCATCGATAACAGCTCTGAATAGCTCGATCTTAAAACTATATTTGTCATTATGAAGGTGGTCATATTTGCAGGGGGAAAAGGAACCCGGATCTCAGAAGAATCTCATTTGAAACCCAAACCCATGATCGAAGTTGGAGGAAAACCCATCCTCTGGCACATCATGAAGATCTATGAGGCCTTTGGCCATAAAGAATTCATTGTTTGTCTGGGTTATAAAGGCTACGCCATTAAAGAGTATTTTCTCAACTACTTCATTCACAATGCGGATGTCACAGCAGACCTCGCGAACAATGAAGTTGAAGTTCACAAAAGCAAATCAGAAAGCTTTAAGGTCACATTGGTCGACACAGGTCTGGAAACAATGACCGCTGGCAGACTCAAACGTGTAGAGCAATATGTGGGAAATGAGGACTTTATGCTCACCTACGGAGATGGTGTTTCTGACATTGACATGGAGGCCCAACTCAAATACCATAAAGATCACGGTAAGATCTGCACTATGACCATCGTTCAACCTGGAAGCCGTTTTGGTATGATCGACCTTGATGAGAATAATGTGGTTCGTTCATTCATGGAAAAACCCAAAGACGACGGTGCCTGGATCAATGCTGGATTCTTCATTTTAAAACCTGAAGTTTTCAAATACCTGCACGATGATGCCGACGATATCATGTGGGAACGTCAACCTCTTGAAGACATCACAAAAGATGGTGAATTGGTGGCTTACAAGCACGATGGATTCTGGAAATGCATGGATACCCTGAGGGACAACATGGATCTGAATAAGATGTGGGATGATGATCCAAAGTGGAAACGCTGGTAATGGCAGATCTAAAATCGACATACAGCGGTAAAAAAGTATTCCTTACTGGCCACACAGGATTTAAAGGTGCCTGGTTATTGCTGCTTCTTAATGAGCTTGGTGCTGAAGTAAAAGGTTATGCTTTGGCTCCGAAAAACCAAAACGATCTTTTTAACAGTATAAATGGAGATGATCTGTGCGAATCAGTCATTGCTGATCTCAGAGATAAAGAGCGATTAAAAAAGGAGATCCTCGACTTTGAGCCTGATTTTGTCTTTCACATGGCTGCTCAGGCTCTGGTAATAGACAGCTATGAGGATCCGCTGTACACATACGAAGTAAACACCCTTGGAACTGCATATGTACTTGATGCCTTGAGGTACCTAAGCAAGTCCGTTGAATGCATTCTTATCACTACCGATAAGGTATATGAAAACCTCGAAAAAGATTATGCCTACGTGGAAGATGATCGTTTAGGTGGTTTTGATCCATACAGCAATTCCAAAGCATGCTGCGAGCTGATCATAGATTCTTACAGAAACAGCTTCTTCCCTATCAACAAACACGCAGAGCACGAAAAGGGAATTGCCAGTGTGCGCTCAGGTCATGTGATCGGTGGTGGGGATTGGTCAGCCAATCGAATCATCCCAGATACTGCCCGCGCACTATCGAAAAATGAATCCTTGATTGTTCGTAATCCAAAAGCGATTAGACCGTGGCAACATGTGCTTGACCCTCTATACGGTTACTTGTTGTTAGGAGCTCACATGTCAGGTGGAAACACGGACTATTATCAAGCGTTCAATTTTGGACCTAAGGAAGAGGATAAACTCAGCGTTGAAGAACTTGTAAAGCTAGCGCTCGAAATATGGGGCGAAGGCAATTATGAAGATCAGTCTGATCCAAATGCAGTTCATGAAGCCAAATTGTTGATGCTTGACATTCACAAAGCCATAAAAGAGCTTAGCTGGCATCCAAGATATAGTTCAAAAGATGCCATCAGGATCACCATGGAATGGTACAAGAATGCCATTGGAAATGAGAAAGATTACACGCTGGGGCAGATCAAAGACTATTTGAATGCAGTTTAAAGAGACCAGGATACCGGGTGTTTTTGAAGTGGACCTCTTTCACATGGAAGATGAGCGCGGTTCTTTTGTGAAGACCTTTCATAAAGAGAGTTTTAAAGAACAAGGTCTGGAGAGCTCCTTTGATGAAAGTTTTTACTCGATCAATAAGAAGGGTGTGGTTCGAGGTATGCATTTCCAGCTACCTCCTGATGATCACACAAAGCTGGTTTACTGCACTTCGGGTAGTTTGATTGATGTGATCCTCGATATTCGCAAGGGCTCCCCTACTTATGGTGAGTATGCAGAGATCAAGCTCAGTGGTAACAATTTTAAAGCAGCTTATTTACCTAAAGGTGTGGCACATGGTTTTGCTGTTATGGAGGATGATACCTGCATGGTGTATCTCACTTCAACCATGCATAGCCCAAAAAATGATGCGGGCATTCGTTGGGATTCTTTTGGTTA
>CBFHWY010000035.1:0-27240 GCA_965659675.1 Salibacteraceae bacterium
TGCTTTTGTATTGAACGCAGTTTTGTTTTCATAGACTCACTTAATTAAAAGTGGTCAACCTATATCAGGCACGTACACTGGGATTCAGAGGTCAGGGGTCAGGGGTTAGAAACTTTCAGATTTTCGGACCTCCAGACTATCGGATTTCCAGACTCTCAGACTATTCAGACTCTCGGACTATTCAGACACTCGGACTATTCAGACTCTCGGACTCTCAGACTCTAACCCCTATTGCCTAATCACCTAAGCCCTACTCTCCCTCAATCAAAAAAGGAGACTTTCCATCAGTGATGATCACCTTGGAATTTTGGTTTTCGGCAAGCTTTAAGAAAGCCTCAATACTTCTGAGTTCGAGGATCTCTCTGGTGAGTCCTTCAGAAAGGATCTTTTGAGCTTCGCGATTCCCTTTAGCCTCGATCACTT
The DNA here is from genome assembly GCA_965659675.1 of Salibacteraceae bacterium. Classification (GTDB taxonomy): domain Bacteria; phylum Bacteroidota; class Bacteroidia; order Flavobacteriales_G; family Salibacteraceae; genus CBFHWY01. Next base: position 424 of record CBFHWY010000035.1, read on the forward strand.
TACGCTCAGCCTCAAGCTTTGCCTGATCGAGTAGATACTGCATGCGCATCACCTCTTGCTCCGCTTCCATTCGGTTCTGAATAGAGCTGTATAATCCCGGGGGTAGCTGAATGCTTTTTAGTAAGACCGACTCGATCTTAATCCCTCGTTGTGCCAGAGTCTCATTCATCACAACTGCGATCTCAGCTTCGATATCCGATCTTTTGCCAGAGTGCATGTCTTTTGCCATGTATCTGGCACAAACATCGGCGGATGCAGAACGAAAGACTGCCGATATGATACCTTCGAAGTTGGTCCCAATGTTCTCTATCAGTGTGGGAACCATCACTTTATCAATACGATAAAGAATAGAAATATTTGAGGCGATATTTAAGCCCTCTTTACTCGGCAGACTTAATGAAACCTCCATATTTACCGTACGTGTAGGTGTTTTGATCATGATGGTCGTAAATGGGTTGATTCCATACATCCCCTGGTCGTAAACACGTTCCGATAACTTACCAAAACTCTGCTTTACCCCTACTTCACCCGGACGTATAATCGCACAGGAAGAAAGGAAGATCATTGAGAAAATAAGTGAGAAGATTTTGAGCGCTTTCATAGTTTTTGTGTTTTAATTCAAAATCATTACGGGTATGATAGTATTACTATCACTTTACATATTAACAGAGGTTAGGCAAAAAAGTTTGAAGCTCTAACTTGTTTTTCGACTGAACGGAAGGCGGTTACAAGTTGCGCTGTGTTAAAACCGCTTTAAGTGCTTTGCGTTGATCAGAATTCCGGGTAAAAAGGTAAATGAGATAGACCGGGATCAGCGTAAGCCAACCCCAACTTTGGGTACCAATACTGTATAAAATAATTCCACCAAGGAAACCTATCATAAAGGCATGTGTGGTTGACGATCGCTTTGTCTTCTTCTTTAGTTCAAGCAATTCCTGATCACTTAATTCAGAAAAATCAATCTTTTCCATCTTAACTTCTTTTGGAGCATTCTAAAATAATGATTTGGCAAATTGAAAACCCTGAAAAATGAAAAATGCTTACGCTGTTTAGCTCTACAAATTCGAAGTTTCTGGTTCATTCCATGATCCGGGACAGGGTAAAAAAACTTAATCTCTTTCGTCAAACCTCCAAAATGATAAGCCAAACACCCAACTACCTAATCACCTAACCACCCACAACAATACCACCGGCTCCAATGTTATTCAAACATGAAACCAAGAGAGATCGACCGCATCATTGAAATGGCATGGGAAGACAGAACTTCTTTTGACGCTATTGAACTACAATTTGGTATTCCAGAAAGGGAAGTGATCAAGATCATGAGGCGTGAAATGAAGCCTTCTAGCTTTAGAATGTGGCGGAAAAGAGTTCAGGGAAGGTCAACCAAACACGTCGCTAAAAGGGAAGATGATGTTGATCGATTCCGTTGTACGCGTCAACGTCAGATCTCAAATAACAAGATCAGCAAGCGTTAATCGCGAATAAAAAAGTGATTTCCATGATTTGACTCATCATAAGCTTCGCCTGGAAAATCAATACTTGTGAGCGTATCGTTTCCAATGAGTGTAAAGCTCATACTATTGTTTAAATCCATGTTTTTTGAATCCTCCTTACTTGGGTCTAACTCAAGCCAGTATGTATCTGAAGGTGCGTCATAATCCTGATTTAAAACTTTAAACCTAGTTTTATGTACCTCCTGCTGATCGATGTAGTAATAAATGAACCCATCCTCTGAAATTTCAATATTGGCGCTATAGTTTGCCTCATCTGCCGATCGAAAATATAACCTTGAATCCCACCAATTTTTTGAATAGTAAGTATGTTCCCAGGTGTAAGAACCATAAAAATTCTCGAAACCGTTTTCAAGCTTATCCGACTCACATGAATTTAAGCTTAGAACAACTGCAGCTAGTGATAATCCTGCGCAATATTTAGATAAGGTCATAATGGAAATTTCCTGTCCAATCTACGGAAATTTGATGATTTAAGGCATAAATCTTGATAACTTCGAACTATGAATAGGCTGCTCATACTCTGCTTTTTACTTCCCTTAAAACTCAATGCTCAGGAAGCCTGGATGCTCGTTCAAAATGGAAAAGGCCTACAGCGGATGGGTGGCCTGGAAACCGATGCTTTCGGAAATCTTTACACTGTTACTGCAATAAGCACAAGAGACACCACTTATGTTCAGGGAAAGGATGTTAAAGTCGCTCATACTCCGTTGAGAGATGCAGGAGGTTGGTCAAATGTCTTGCTTAGCAAATACAGTAATGCTGGTGAGCTACTTTGGACCAATCTGATCATTGGAAAAGAAACGGTTTATCCATGGAGCACTCACATCGCGGAAGACGGTTCTTTCTATGTAGGCGGGAATTTTAAGAATGATGCGCTTTTCCACAGTAGCGACGGCGACTCGGTTTATATTGAGTATCAAGTACCAAAGGATTACGCAAAACAGTTTCTTCGATTCTTTATAGCAAAGTATAATTCAGATGGTGTGCTTCTTTGGGTAAGAACCGGACACAGTTGGGATAATATGTCTTGTTTCGATATTTTGAGTGATGGTGAAGGCAATGCTTATGCCTGGGTTTACACTCCGAGTCGGCGTTTTACCATCGGTGACTTTTCCATATACCCCTCCTCAGATAGCCAACACTATATCGAGCGACACTATGCTTGTTTGATCAAATACAATGAATTAGGAGAGGAAGAATGGATCAGTTTCACGGGAGATGAGATCACTCCGCGCGATCTGGATATCATGGATGATAAGCTAGTTTTGATCGGCACGCAGCATGGCAATGAGGCAGTCATCAAATCAACCAGCGGAGAAGAATGGGTAGTTCCTAAGCCCTCGGAGCCTTACTATTTAGACAGACTCTATTACTTTGACCTTGAGGATGGAAAATATTTGGGAAACAACTACTTAAGTCCTGATGTTGGAGACGCCAACATAAACCTGTTCCGGCAAACCAGCGATGGCTGCCTCGTGGCCTATGAAGGCAGATACAATTCTGGAATAGGAAATATCATAAGAATTAAAGATGATACGATAATAGCGGAGACCCCGCTCCAACGCGAACCCGATCTCTATATCGTAAAACTTGGAAAGGACTTTCGTTATGAATGGCATGTGACCATCGATAGTCGTGCACGATCCACCATTCAAGATATGGTTCAACTAGACAATGGTGAGATCTTCATAGGTGTTCAAAGTCGGGAAAAAACGAGCATCATTGATTCAAAAGCTAAGATCATTCCCTTTAAAAGTGGAATATACAATCACCTTGAGTTGATTCATCTCAATGAAAGAGGAAAATACCTTGGTCAAGCTTATGTGGGAAGATCTGAAAGCGGAACCTATGATAAATGCTTGCATCTGAGCTCAGGAAATGGCAAAGACCTTGACATCGCAAGCACGGTAACACTGAGTTCAAAGGTCTTTGGCAATAAGATTTCGGTTTACCCAAAAGACCCAAACAGACCAGAAAGGGGTGGAATGGGCGACGGTTTGGTGATTCACCTGCCAGTACAGTCTAAGTTCAAGGTAAATCTCCTTCTCACAGAAGAAAACCTTATCGCCGGGGCATTCTATTTAAGAAGATTGGCATATGAACTTGGAAAAGAGGCCAGAGACCTTGCAGATGGTCTGCAAGAGAAAAGCAAGGCGAAGCGGGATTCGATCGATCAGAAACTCATCTCAAATCGAGACGATCAATCAATTACAGTGAATCGTGTTTTTATTTATCCAAACCCTGTTCAATCCCAAAACCCATCATTTAAAGTTAATTTGGATGTTGAAGGAGGCAAAAAGCCTGCATTCGAGTTGATCTCGAGCACAGGAAAAATATTGTTCAAACGCCGGGCTGAAACAACTTCTGGAACCTTCAGTTTTGAATTTCCAGCAGGCTCAAAACCTGGGCTTTACTTTCTCAGGGTTTACCTCGGTGAAAGGATCATCACCAAAAAGATCATCTATAACTAAGTTCTGGGCGCATAATGTCGTCCGAGCCAATTGGCCAGCCCATCCAATCCAGGGAAAAGGAGTCTTTCGTTGATGTTTGCCTGGTCGAGCTTGTCCCTCACCTCCCATTTGAGTTTCGCTGGAATGATGATCTTCTTAAAGACCTCTGGGTGCTTTTCCAGCCAATGATCAAGTCGAGCGGTAGGTCTACTCATCACCGAGAAGAAAGCATATTGGTTAACGATACGAGCGTCCAGGGAAGGTGGTTCGAAGAATAGCGCCAGGTCACCATTCTCTGAAAGATTATCAAAACTGTTGATCCCAGGAACAGCATCTTCGATCATTTCAATGGTGAAGGTATTACTTCCTACCCGGTCTAATTCTTCGCGCAGTGGGTCTGGTAAGAGGCGGTTTACCTTTACAAAATCGACCATCCACACTACCCCATCGCGATCGAAGAGCTCCAGACTGTTTGTGGCAAAGTGAATCGCTACAAAAGGAGAATAGGTCCAATCGATCAGGCGTGTTGGCAATCCGTAATGTTGTCCGATGGTCAGTATCCTCCAATCAGAAGAAAGATCTCCCTTCGAATCCACATTGGCATATTTGCGGAAATTCCGAAGCAGGTGATACTCCAAACTGGCTTCATCACCACAGTTTCGCTGGAAGCGGCAATTGAGTGGATATTCCTTGTCGCTCATTCCCCGAAAGGCATAATCGGTTCTAAATCGCCCCAGGTTGGGTCTCCAGGAGTCTTGATAAACTGCTTCGCAGAGTTCAGCCCAGGATTGAACTACCATCTCGTTTTCCATAATACCAAAGGTAAGATTGGAAATAAGTGTTTAAAGAATAATTCCAACTTTGTCGCAAATCACTAAAATGAAGATCAGCGGATTTACCATGGGTAAAAATACTTCTAAGCTCTACTACCCTATGGATGCTGCGATCAAATCCATTCTTCCGATCTGTGATGAGTTCATTGTAGCACTTGGGGACAGTGATGAGGATGACAAAACACGCGAACTGATCGAGCAGATCAATGATCCGAAGATCAAGATCGTAGATACGGTTTGGGATATTGAGAAGTACCCCAGAGGTATGGAAAATGCGCATCAAACGGATATCGCAAAGTCGTACTGCACTGGCGATTGGTGTTTTTATGTGCAAGCCGATGAGGTGATCCACGAACGTTATTTACCCATCATCAAAAAGCGCCTTGAAGAAGTTCATGAAAACAAGGAGGTCGAAGGCCTGCTTTTTAAATACCGCCACTTTTGGGGAGACTACGACCACTATCTCGATTCGCATTGCTGGTATCGTCAGGAGATCCGCATTGTGCGAAACGATCCAGAAATTCATTCATGGGTTTCTGCACAGAGCTTCAGACGCATTCCAAATTTCGATGGACTCAATTATAGGGTCAAAGAAGGAACACATAAGCTAAAGGTCGCCTGGGTAGATGCCTATGTGTACCACTATGGCTGGGTGCGCCCTCCCCGACTCATGCAAAAGAAACGCAAGTCGCTGGATACCATTCACCAGGGCAAAAAGAGAGTTGAAGAGATGTTTGCAGGAAGTCCTGATCACTTTGATTACGGAGCCCTGGGCAATTTGAGGGTCCATAGAGAAGGTCATCCAGCTGTTATGAAGGAATGGATCAAAAATCTGGACTGGAAGGATGAGCTCAATTATGGCAAAGAACTAAACCTCTTTAATCCCAAACACAAACACGAAAAATTCAAATATCGTTTCATGACCTTCCTGGAGAATACCTTTAATGGCGGACGACCGGTTTCGGGGAGGAAGAACTATGTTTTAGTGGAGCTGTGAGCTGAAAGCTACAAGTTTACCCGCCGAAGGAGGGCTACAAGCTCTCGAACCATCAGACTCTCGAACCATCAGACTCTCGAACCATCAGACTTTCGAACCATCAGACTCTCGATCTCTCACGCATTCAATGCCTCAGCTTCTTCTTTTTGAGCTTCTGAAAGCTGAAAACAATCACAGCCTAGAGACTGGTCTAAAAACTGTTTCATGAGGCGCATTTCGTCACGAGACAAACGTTGGCCTTCGAGGGAAGCAAGATGCAAAACACCACCAAGGATAGCTGCGGCCCCAAAGATCCAGAGTCCCCATGGAGTTTTATCCATAGACCATTGAGAAGTTCCGATCATTAAGCCTATGAGTCCGGCAAAACCCAGAATTCCATAAAAGAACATGAACATGGTCCATACGGTAGAAGAAGGTCCGATCATGCAGCGTACCCGCACTTGTCCAGATTCTTCGTCATGCTCTAGATTGATATCCATTTGGGGCGACCAGAATTTCTTGGAATAGCTGGGAAAATCAAGGATCAGGTGGTTGTGGACATACTTCACCAGTATTCCCTCTGGATTCTCATTGTCAGCTCTATCATTGATACGATCAACGATCTGCTCCATGCTTAATGGAGTCAGGAAACGAAAGCGCGGACGAAAAGCCAGTTTGTTAGCCACACTGAAAATTAAACAATTTCAGCAAAGTAGGCTATGCCTTGAAGTCGGTCTTGTTGTGAGTTCCGTCGCAATACGGCTTGTTGTTTGACGCTCCGCAGCGACAAAGAAAGGTTGACTTATCGCGGTCGGTGAAGCCGCCATCAGCGGTTTGCACGCGAACAGCACCTCGCAATTCAACAGGACCATTGGGAATCAATTTAACCTGAACGCGGTCTGTTTCGTTGGTGGACTCATCCTGCGGACCTTCAGCCGTTTTGTAATAACTCAAGGCTCCTGATGGACAGCGATCAATTGTTTGCATCAATTCTTCCGTAGAAGCGGCATCAACACTGATCCATGGTTTTTCTTTTGGCTTGAAGACATTTGGCAAGCCCTTAACACAGTTCCCAGAATGGATGCAGGTTTCAGGTTTCCAAACTACGGTTAGTTCACCGTTATCGTATTCTTTCTTCTTTTCAGACATGACTTATTCTTTCAAACTCCCGTGAAAGACAAACTCAGCTTGCGCTTTTCTCTCCCTCGGAGCAAATTCTCTTGAAAGATAAGGTTCTTCTAGTTTATCTGAATCACCAGGGTAACCCAAAGCGATGATGTGTCCGATCTCCCACTCCTCTCCTACCGAGAAGGCAGCTCTGGCATCCTCTTCAACAAATCCACCCATTTGATGGAGATTGAGTCCTAACTCGGTAGCCTCAAGACTTAGGAAAGCTACGGCCTGACCCAGATCATGCATATGATGACGATTTGGGCGATTCTTATGATCAAAATGTGTTTTCGCCAGACACATGATGAGCACATTCGCCTCTTTTGCCCAGGGCTGATTTCCGGCCATCAGGGCGTCAAACATCTTTTGCCAGGCATCTTCTCCCTTTTTAGCGTAAAGAAATGCCCAGGGTTGCTCATTCATGCTTGAAGGCGCCCAACGCGCAGCTTCAAACAAGCGCTTGAGCTTGTCATCTTCCACTTCTTGATTTGAATATGCTCTTCTACTCCATCTTTTATTGATCACCTCTATGATCGGGTGATCTGGCTTCCATTCTGGTTTTTTCATACTCATACTAACAATTCATATCCAGGGAGGTTCACTAATATTTGGGAGGGGCTACCTCTATAGATTCTGGTATTTCAAACTTCGCCGCATCAGAAAAAAAATATTGGCCAAAAAAGTCCTGAACCTCTTTAAATGCTGCTTTGCTGGCCTCCTTGTCAAAGCCGGGGTTACTCGGATTTGCAAAAGCGTGATCAGCATCATAGCTATGGTTCTCAAGTGATTTGTTGAGTTTGTCCATCTTCTTTGAAAAGTCATCTACCACTTCAGCATTGATCCAGCCATCATTCTTTGCCCAAATTCCCAGAACAGGCGCCTTGAGTTTATTCAGTGCTACAAGATCCTTTTCAGGCATTCCGTAAAAGATAACGCAGGCTTTAGATTGCTTGCCAGCCATCATGCTCGCCTGAAGACTCCATCCCCCACCAAAACACCAACCAATGGTAGCGATCTGATACTCGCTGTAAGACTTTATTGCCCCCTGGATCAACTCTCTAATACGATCTTCTTTGGCTCCCTTCATCAGTTTTGAAGCTTCCTCTCTGGTCTTCGCTACCTGGCCTTCATAAAGATCGAGCGCCAGAACATTTACGTTGAAGGCCTCTGAATAGCGAACTGCCTCTCTTTTGATATAGTCATTTAAGCCCCACCATTCGTGAAACATGAAAATGTACTTATCCGAACCTTTGGCCTTCACTTCAAATGCCGAGGCCTTCATTCCACTTTCAAGCAGGTAGGTCATCATTCCACCTTTTCCCTCATGCTCATAATCTCCAGGCAGATCATGTTCTGCTCTAAAACCTGAATTATCCGCTAATTTTTGAAAATCACAATGTGAGGATTCGGAAGAGCAACATTGAGCCATACCAAGATGGCTAAGAAGCACTATGCCCAAGCTTAAGACGATTGATTTCATGTTCTTTATTTATTCTGCATCAAAGTCTCCGCCCTGGCCGCTTCCGCGCTGACGTGACTTTTGCTGGTTGATTCTGTAGTTGAAAGTAAGCACAAATTGTCTTGCTCTCCACTGAAACTCAGAATTTGAAGTAAAGTTTGGTGCGATGACCTCAAGTCTTCTGACCCTTGAATTCAGGATATCCCTTGCGGAGAAGCTAATAGTTCCATTGCCATCGAGCACATCAACAGCTGCACCTGCATTCCAGTGATAGATCGCCAATTGGCGTCCTTGTTGATTATTTCTCGGAGAGCGATAATTGAAGCTAGTTTGAGCGCTGAATTTCTTCCAGTTCCATCGCGAGTTCAAGCGACTGGTCCAACCAATAGCATCTGCCCCGTAGTCTACTCCTTCATAGGTTCCTTCTGAGATCTGACGGAAGTAGTTGAAGTTTCCATTCACATTCCACCACTTCTTGATGCGGTAGTTTAGGTTAAATTCTATTCCATAAGAATCCCTCGTACCGAGGTTGATAGGTATTCTTCGTGTGAAGCCGAAAGCATCTGAGAACTGCACCCGTTCAATGATATTATCGCTGAATCGATAGTAAACGCTACCCAGAATAGATCCACTTTTCCAGTTCTTGAGATAACCCAGTTCCGTGGAATGCGTGAACTCGGGGTTCAGGTCTGGATTTCCACCCCAAAAATTTCGATTGTCTGTAAAACCAAAGAAAGGGAGTAAGCTCCATAAGCCAGGACGCCTGATCCTTCTGCTGTAGCTCAATTGCAATGAATTGGTCTTGTTGAGCTCGTAAGACATATGAGCACTTGGAAAGAGGTTGGTGTATCTCCTTGGGTTGCGCTCATTTGTTGCGATCAGCAGGGTCACGATCTCTGAGTGTTCAAGTCTTAAGCCGGCCTGATAAGAAAGATTCCCAGTTTTGTTTCCGGCCATCACATAAGCTGCATAAACATCCTCATCATACTCTACCTGATTGGTAAATTCTGGATTCTCTGTGAAGCTTCCATCACCGATCTGGTCTTCCAAACGGTAATCTAAACTCAAGGTACGCAAGTTGTTTCTGGTTCCCATTTCAAACATTCCGTCCTTGCCCAAAGGGTGCACATAGTCAGACTGAACCAGGATATTCTCTACCCGTTCATCTGCCCAGGTACGCTGAATATTCGGAATATATAGTGGATTATCACTCTCTTCTGTAATATCGGCTTCTTCCACTTCTGAACTTTGATTGTATTTCAAATCTATGGTCCATTTTCGATCCTTCTGATCAAAGGTTTTAGTGTAATTCACATCGACCTCTGAGTTGATATCCACATCACCCTCGTCCTCACTCCGGATGACTGATTGGACAAGCTCACCCTCTTCGTTGTAGTCTAGGTAGTCGATCACACTACTATGATCTCCAATACCATAGCGATAGTTACCTGAAACTACGATTGAATTATATTTATTGATGTCGTAGCCGACACCCCCTCGGATCATTTGGTTCCAGCCTCCCCTTAGTCGATCCTGAAATCGATCGTAGCTAAAACTTGTATCCGCATAGAAGAATTCCTGCCTGGAAGATCCATAACCCGGTGACTGACGATAATTGATATTGTAAGAAAGGAAGAAGTTCAATTTCTCCTTTTTCCAGTTTGTATTTGCACTAAAACCATGATTATCTGGATAACCCACTCTTGCTTCAAAGCTTCCATTAAAGCCTGATCTTTTCTGTTTTTTAAGCACGATATTGATGATCCCAACTTCCCCTTCAGCATCGTAACGTGCAGATGGGTTTGTGATGACCTCTACTTTTTCTATCTGATCTCCCTGAAGCATTCTCAATGCATCCTGACTAGACAGTCCCGTTAATCCAGAAGGTTTTCCATCAATAAGCAAGCGTACATTCTGACTACCTCTCAGACTTACATTTCCCTCTACATCTACGGTAACTGAAGGCAAATTATCCAGAAGTTCGGAGGCATTTCCACCCCTGGTGGCGAGATTCTTTTCTACATTGAATACACGCTTATCCAACTTGAGCTCCATTTCAGCTCGCTCCGCTTCAACTGTAAAGGCTTCAAGACTCTTTGAATTACTACTGAGTACAATTGTCCCTACATTGAGGGGTTCATTTCCGAGATCTATTTCCTGCAACTTGTCCTGATAGGAAAGAAAGCTGAATTTCAAGTAATATTTTCCTGGTGCGGCCTGAAGGCTGAACATGCCATTCATATCTGCAGCTGTTCCCGTTACTAAGCTAGAGTCAGCGGGCCGATGGAGAGAGATCGAAGAATAAGGAAGCATCTCATCCGCCTTATTTTTGATCTGCCCACTGATATTCACTTTTTTACCTGTTTGGGCAAAAATTGAAGTGGAGCCAACAATGATAAAAATGGCGGTAAGAAATGTTCTCATCTTGTAGGTCAAGACGTACGAAATGGTAAAAGGTTTATTCAAGCTGCAAAGGAAGTGAAGAATCACCAGTTACAGGATTATTTATAGAAGATTGTGATAAATGGAAGATATACTTAATAAACTGCATTTTACCTTGAGCTAACGATTCGGTAACTTAAAAAATTTGTTTGTGAACTTCTCTTGTTAAACATTTGGCTTGTCAGACTTTGAATTGAGTTGGTTTAAGATTTACTCTGAATTCTCTTTTGAATAGTTGCAGCCCCGATTGATCTCGGGGCTTTTTTATTTCACAATGAATTTAAATCTCCCGGAATATGAATCTGTGTTCACTTGCAGAACATAGAGCCCTGAGTTTAGCCCAAGTCCCTTCAGAGGAATAGTCATCTCATCATTCATTAGCTCCGAATTGCCTTCCGTTGAATAGCCATTGGCTGAGTAGACCATCCAGTTCACCACTTGATCCGCGTCCCCAGTATGGACATACAAAGTCCCATTCCGATCCACAAGGCTTGGATAGAACTCAAGCTGCTTCTTTGAGTCTATGAAAACTGCATTGACTGCAGAGTTCAGCTGTTTTGTTCTGATCTGATAATAACTCCAGGAAGCTAAGGGAAGTGAATCAATAAAACTTCCTTCCTTCAGCATATCGCCCGATATCTCATAAAAGGGATCGAACTGGTCGATCTCGGATCCACGGTACAGCATAGCACTTTGAGTGTTTGACAGGTTGGTTCTCCAATGAAGCTCAACAAACTGAGCCTTTGATTGAGCATTGAGCGATATGCTTTGAAGGTTTAAGGGGGCGTTTGCAGTATCAGTGGAGCCCAGTGAGAAGAAGTATCCATCGGCGACGTTAAATGCGTACCGAAACTCAATGAGATCCGTTGTATTATCGTAATCAAATGAATTGACGATCGTTGCGCCAGAAGCAAAACTTGTGTCTGTATCGACCAAGAGACGAACAAATTGAAGATCATTAGCTCCATTCCCACCAGGCCCATAAACCTCAGAAAGATCAAATACCAAGCTGACCGTATCAATATCTCCCGTTTCCTGCGCTTTCCAGATCCGAGCTATTCTACCTTGAATTCCAGCGGGAGTATCAACCACACGCCATGAATTGACTGCAGAATTATTATGTCCCCATATCAGGAATTCCATATCTGTGTCAATGCTGTCATTCTTCTCTATTCGCAGAACATCTCCATCAACACTGGCGCCAAGGGTATCATAGAGAGCGGAAATATCATCTCTACCCAAACCTGCGATCATATCATCAAATGCAGAATTAGCAGAGAAATCCCAAATCACCGTACTGTCAGAAGCCAGATAGTCTCGCTCATCAATGCTCGTAGATCCATTATCTGAGCCTACACGAGAAATATCATACTTGATATGAAGATAAGACTCAATTCTAGCTCTCTGAACGCTGGTAAGTGCATTGTTGTAGAATATCATCTCCTTCATATTTAGGTTCGGACGGTAAGCCGCATTTGCCCCTCCTGTATTCATGGCTCCCACATAAACCCAATTGCTCTGCTGACTTGTATATTCGGCATAACAGAGTTGGTCATCAAAGGGAAAATCTCCTGAGCCAACATTTTGACCTGTGGCACTGAATGCACTTCCGTTCAGGCCATATCTTCCGGTTTCACTACCCTGACCGTCGAAGCTCATGACGTAAGAATTCTGCGTGTCGATAAAGTAATACTGACGCGTTGCCGCGCTGGCATCACCTGAAATACCCTGGATCCCACCTGATGTTCCATCTTGAACGCTGTCAACCACAAAGATGATCGTCTGAACGTCCAAAGCAGGAATATTGAAATACTCTCCATTGGTGTTATTTGCCGCAGAACCTCTGAACTCAAGGTATCCATTTCGATAGATCGGACGATCTCCGGGAACGCTTTGTGTAGCATCATTTCCCTGCCCGCTTTGATCCTCCCAAATTTCCACTGGATCACCAATTTCAGCCAGATTTCCTCCTGCCTCTTCTACTCCAACATCATGCTTGAGCCAAAGATCAAGGCCTCCAGCAATACCACCTGGCGAAACCGCCTCGGGACCTGCAAGACTGAAATAGTCACCATCACTGAAACTAATATTCGTGAATACCAGGGTATCTCCATTAAGCACTGCATTTGAATCTATTGTGGCGCCCGAACTAAAATCTGAATCTGAGTCGATCAACAATGCATAGGCATTGGAGTCCAAAACATTAAACCCAAGTCTACTTACTATAAAACTTACATCCACTGAACCTGGAGTTCCAGTCGTATTTACCGTCCATGTTCTTTGCAACAGGCCGTCGTAGCCCGTAGGAGCGCCCGTGTTTGAGATCGACCTTGATCCATTATTATTTCCCCACAAAATGAAATCTTTATCACTGCTAAAGTTGCCGGACTTTTCCATGATCACTGCACCATCATCGCTTCTACTGAACCCCACTCTTAGGTCGAGCGCTGAACTGTCATCCCTTCCAATTCCCGCAATGTCGTTTGAGTAAACTGAATCGACACTGTAGTCCCAAATCACTGTACTATCTGATGCGAGATAATCTCTCTCATCAATGGTGCTTGAACCATTATCCGATGCCAATTTCTCCACTCCATGCTTTAAACTCAAGTAAGACTCTATTCGACACCTTTCTACCGAGCTGAAACTGGTGTCGTAAAACATGAGCTCCAGAAGTTCAAAGTTTGGGTAGTATCTCGGACCTGGGCCGTTATCAAGTGCGCACAAATAAGTCATGTTCGGCTGACTATTTGTCCATTCACCTGTAAAAAGTGTTCGCTCATTTGGAAATGCCGCGCTCCCAATATTTTCACCTGTTCCTGAAAAGGCTGCTCCGTTAAGTCCAAAGCGACCAGTTACATTGGATGTGCCATCAAAACTGGCAGTATAGCCTCCACCACTTGTGACCAGGAAAAGGTAAATCGAACTCCCGCTGTGATCCTGGCTGGTTATGGAGTGAAACCCTCCAGCAGTTCCATCTCTGGTATTCTCAATTACGGCAAATACCGTTTGAACAGCCATATCGGGAATGTCCATATATTCCCCAGTTGTATTTGCCCCGGCAGAGCCATTAAAGATCACTGCTTCACCATCAAATGATGGGCGATTTCCTGCAGTATTCATGAAAGCATCATTCGCCTGTGGCCCCATATCCCTCCAAAACTGTATGTCATCACCTATTTCCGCTGGGTTTGCTGCAGCTTCTTCTAGGCCAGTATCTGCTTTAAGCCACAGATTGAGATTATGGTCTATTCCACCTGGACTTTGAGCATAAAGACCAAAACTCACCATAAAAACTGCCAATGTAGAGGCTATTGAGCGCATATGACAAAAGTATCAGGACTCTTGTAAGCCGATCGCGCCGAACTTGTTAATAATGAACAGCTTGCTGTTTAAGCCTTTAAATGGGGAAAACCTTTAATGCTTCATCCATACTCAATGCGAAAGCCTTCGTATCGATATCAATCTCAGACTCCCTTTCCTGGACAAAGGATACCAGGTTCTCCATGGCCATATTACCCACAAGATCGTCTTTCGCCATAGGGCAACCACCAAAACCCTTTATTGCGCCATCGAAACGCCTACAACCGCTCCCATAGGCGGCGGCAACCTTCTCTTTCCAGGTATCTGGACTGGTATGTAAATGCGCCCCAAACTCTACCTTAGGTAAGGCCGGTATGAGATCACCAAAAAGCAAATTGATATTCTCCGGATCAGAAACACCGATGGTATCCGCCAGAGAAATGATATCAATGCCAAAAAGCTCATGCAGCCGATTTGACCAATGGATGGCAATTTCCGGACTCCATTCCTCTCCATAAGGATTACCGAAACCCATGGAAATATAGATCACCACCGACTTGTTATGTTTCTGAGCAAGGTCATTGATAGCCTCAACTCTTTTTAGAGACTCCTCAATACTGGAGTTGGTATTGCGCTTTTGAAACTCTTCACTGATGGAAAAAGGATAACCCAAATAATCGATCTCATCAAAGCTACATGCATCCTGGGCCCCGCGTTCATTGGCAATGATTGCCAGAAGCTTTGATCGGGTTGAACTTAGATCTAAGCCCTTCAGCACCTCAGCAGTATCGCGCATTTGAGGTATTGCTTTAGGGGAAACAAAGCTTCCAAAGTCTATGGTGTCAAAACCCACTTTTAAGAGCTGTTTGATATAGCTGATCTTGGTTTCAGTTGGAATGAAATCATGCAAGCCCTGCATGGCATCACGCGGACATTCAATTAGTTTGACGCTCATACTTCAAAAGTGCTTTTTTAATTGATTTGATCAAACCCGGCCCCTCGTAAACGAGTCCAGTGTAGATCTGCAACAGATCTGCTCCTGCTTCCAACTTTTCGATGGCATCTTCTGCTGAGTGAATGCCTCCCACTCCGATGATCGGAAGTGATGTTTTACTCCGGAGATATCTGATCACTTCCGTGCTCTTTGACCTGACGGGCTTACCACTCAGACCTCCGGTCTCAGCTTTATTATCAGAACGCAAGCCCTCTCTGCTTATGGTTGTATTTGTAGCTACGATCCCGTCTATCTTGCTCTCTTCCAGGATCTCCACGATATCATCGAGCTGATCGGAATTTAGATCTGGAGCAATCTTTAACAAGATCGGACGCTGGACATTTTTCTGATCATTAAGGGCTTTAAGCTTGAGCAAAAGCGCCTTTAATGGCTCTTTCCCCTGCAGCTCTCTAAGATTGGGAGTATTTGGCGAACTTACATTGACCGTGAAATAATCAACGTAGGGATGAAGCGCTTCAAAACATTTTTCATAATCGGAAGCTGCATCCTCATTCGGGGTGATCTTGTTCTTCCCAATGTTTCCGCCAATGACAAGAGAAGAGTCTCTATTCTTTAAGCGATCCACCATAGACTCGAGCCCCTCATTGTTAAAGCCCATTCGGTTGATCAGCGCTTCATCATCAGGAAGCCTAAAAAGCCGCGGTTTTGGATTGCCATCCTGAGCTTTTGGGGTTACGGTACCTACTTCTATGAACCCAAAGCCCAAATGCTCAAAGTCACCAAAGAGTTTTGCATCCTTGTCAAAGCCTGCAGCAAGACCAATAGGGTTCTTGAAGTTTAACCCGAGAACAGTTCGCCTAAGCCGCTTGTTTTCAAAGTAATAAATAAACCTAAAGAAAGCGCCAATGACTGGGATCCTTAAAGTAGACCTAAACAGTGAAGCCGTAAAATAATGTGCCTTCTCAGGGTCAAGTTTGAATAGAAACGGCTTTAGAAGGATCTTGTACACAGTGTTGCAAATGTAATACGTGTAGTGGATCAATCGTTGATCAAAAGTGGCCGACTTAAGATTGAGTTAAGATAGGCTTAACACGTCAGGGATAGCTTTGGCAAATGGAAGAATTTTACCCCTGGTTGGTCGGAGCTTTTTTCCTTCTGGCCATTCTTGACCTCATTGTTGGCGTGAGTAACGATGCGGTTAACTTCCTTAATTCTTCATTTGGCAGCAGGGTGGCTTCTCGCAGGGCCATACTCGTCATCGCAAGTTTAGGCATACTGGCAGGTGCAGCCTTTTCCAGCGGGATGATGGAGGTGGCTCGGAAAGGTGTTTTCCAGCCAGATATGTTCAGTTTCAGCGAAGTGATGATCGTCTTTTTTGCAGTAATGATCACAGATGTGATCTTACTCGACTTCTTCAACACCTATGCCCTACCTACATCCACTACGGTTTCCATCGTATTTGAACTTCTCGGTGCAGCTACATTGCTTTCCCTCTTCAAAATACTCAATGAAGAACTCCCACTTGCCGAATTGAGTAATTTCATCAATACCGTCAGTGCCATAACGATCATTGGAGGGATCTTCTTATCCATCACCATTGCTTTTGTTCTAGGGGCGGTACTACAATACTTTGCAAGGGTCATCTTTAGCTTCAGTTATGAAAAGAAAATGCGGTGGTTTGGAGGGCTTTGGGCCGGATTCTGCTTCAGCGCTCTATCCTACTTCATCGTAATAAAAGGCATCAAGGGAGCATCCTTCTACACTGCTGACATTCAGTTCTTCATTGAGGATAAGATGTGGGGAATCCTGGCTTTGTCCTTCATTGCTGCCTCCTTATTAGCACAGATCCTGATCATGGTATTCAAGATCGATGTCTTTAAACCCATTGTACTTCTTGGGACCTTTGCCTTGGCCTTGTCCTTTGCATCAAATGATCTTGTGAACTTCATCGGTGTGCCTCTGGCTGGACTTTCCTCATTTCAGGCCTGGAATGGTAGCGGAGTAGCTCCTGAGCTATTCAACATGGAGAGCCTGCTAGCCCCTGTTCGCTCAAACAATGGATTCCTTTTGATCAGTGGAGGGGTCATGGTAGCCACACTTTGGCTTTCAAAAAAAGCGCGAAATGTTACTGAAACAGAGATCAACCTTGGACGTCAGTCTGAGGGAGAAGAACGCTTCAGCCCAAATGACATTGCCAGATTCATTGTAAAGATATCTCGCCGTTTGGAGCAAGCATGGACAAGCCTATTGCCCAACAGCTTAAAACAGCGGCTCAATAAGTCCTTTGAGTCTCCTGAAAGCAAACCAAAAGCCGCTTTCGACCTGGTTAGGGCCTCGGTAAATTTAACCATGGCATCCATTCTTATCAGTTTTGCGACTTCCCTCAAATTACCCTTGTCCACTACCTATGTTTCTTTCATGGTTGCCATGGGAACATCCCTTTCTGATCGGGCCTGGGGACGTGAAAGTGCTACCTATCGTGTAGCTGGTGTACTTAATGTTGTTGCGGGTTGGTTTGTAACTGCTTTTGCGGCCTTCAGCCTCGCAGGGCTTGTGGCTGTAAGCTGCGGAATCCTTGGAGGCTGGGGATATCTGCTATTTATAGGACTAGCAGCGTTCTCTCTATACAGAAATAGAGTGATCCACAAAAAACGTGAACATCAGGAGAATATCAAAAAGGAAGTCATGGTGGGTATTCTCGACAATAAAGGACTAGTGGAGATGGTCTTTGAGAAATCTCGTCAAAGTGTATATCGCAGCATGGCAATGATCAAGAATGTGGTGTTGAGTCTTAAAAATGAAGACGAAGAGCTCATTCGCGAACTCAGAGAAGAGATCGATGAGCTGAGCATAGAGAATAGCAGCTATCGCGCTGGACTTTATCAAAGTTTGCGCATTGGTAGACTTCATGAAGAATACATTCTCATGAGCATCAAAGAGCTGCATATGAGACTTGATCTGCAACAGAGTTTGGAGCAGATCATTGAGATCGTTAGGCTGCACATTCTCAATCAGCACAAAGCCTTAACTCCAAATGAAATGGAAAACCTGCAGGAATTACAAAAACAAGTAGGCCGATTCCTTTACCTGAGTATGAGCAGTGAACAATCGGATCACGAGGTCCATGACCTGTCGCGCTATAAGCATCAGATCTTTAAGCAGATCGAAGGTGAGATACCGGAGCACACAGCGGATATGGAGTTGGATAGCTACTCGTACAAAACAACCTATCTTTATTTTAGTCTTTTGTTGGCTTTCAGAGATATTGTTGCCATAGCACATCGTTACCACAAGCTTTCAAGCCTGCATAACGAGCAAGTCAGCTCTCCAGAGAATAAGGAAGAGGTGCTGGCAGCCATCAAGCATTCCTCTGAAGAAAGGAACAGAGGATCAAGCTAGCTGATACCCGATCAACCAGTGCCTTGTCACGTCTACCCTTTTTCTTGACTCCAGCCTGAAGAATAGCATCTTGAGCCATCACCGAGGTGTAGCGTTCATCCTCTCGAAATACTTGCTTGTCGGGGTATTGCTTTTTAAAATTTCTAATAAATCCTTTGATCTCAGATTCAATGGGAGATGCTGTTCCGTCTTTTTGGGTGGGTTCTCCAACAACGATGGCTTCCACCTCTTCCTTTTCAAAATATTCCTTCAGAAAATCAAAGAGATCGATCTTTCGAACTGTATCGAGAGGGTTGGCAATGATCTTCAATGGATCAGTGACTGCTAGCCCTATCCTCTTCGCTCCGTAATCCACTCCCATAATTCTTGCCATGAAACAAAACTAGGCATAGCCATCAAATTCTACATTTGTGCCAAAGAAATTTGACTATGCGTGAATTGATCGAAGAGGCCTGGGAGAACAGGGCACTGCTAAAAGAAGAAAAGTATATCCATGCGATCAGGGCTGTGATTGAAAAGATCGACCTTGGTGAGTTGCGCTGTGCAGAGCCTACACCCGAAGGCTGGCAATTGAATGAATGGGTAAAGAAAGCCGTGGTTTTGTATTTCCCAATTCAAAAGATGGAAAGCATTGAAGTAGGCCCCTTCGAGTTTCACGATAAAATGGCGTTAAAGTCAGGTTACAGAGAAAAAGGAGTTCGCGTGGTTCCTCATGCTATTGCACGCTACGGAGCTTATATCTCATCGGGGGTCATCATGATGCCAAGCTATGTGAATATTGGCGCATACGTAGATGAAGGGTCTATGGTAGACACCTGGGCTACTGTAGGTAGCTGTGCTCAGATCGGAAAGAATGTTCATCTGAGTGGCGGTGTTGGCATAGGCGGTGTTTTAGAGCCCTTGCAGGCTGCACCAGTCATCGTTGAGGACGATTGCTTTATTGGTTCTCGCTGTATTGTGGTTGAAGGTGTTCGCATTGAAAAGGAGGCGGTTCTCGGTGCAAATGTCGTGCTCACGGCATCTACCAAGATCATTGATGTCACGGGTAGTGAGCCTCGAGAATGGAAAGGTCACATCCCAGCTCGTTCGGTTGTGATCCCCGGATCTTACACAAAAGATTTTCCCGCTGGATCTTACAACGTTCCCTGTGCTTTGATCATAGGTCAGCGAAAAGAAAGCACCAACAAAAAAACCTCTCTGAACGACGCCTTGAGGGAGTATGATGTGGCTGTCTAGGAATTGGGAGTCAGGAGTCGGAGGACGGAGGACGGAGGTCAGAGGTCAGAGATCAGAGGTCGGGGTCGGCTTTGCTCTTCGAAGCTTTGCGGAGAAGAGGAGTCAGGGGTCGGAGGACGGAGGTCAGAGATCTGAGGTCGGGGGTCGGCTTTGCTCTTCGAAGCTTTGCGGAGAAGAGGATTCGGAAGTTGGGGTTTAGAGGCTAATGGTCTTTTCAAAAATTCTTACAATCCGACCCTAAATCCTACGTTCGTCAAAAAGCCATTGGAATAGATCGGGTTATTGATCTCCCTATCAGCAATAGCACCGGTACCTACACCTCCAAGCTCAATGAAATATCCGAACCTTGGACTGCTTTTAAACTCAAAGCCAAACACTCCATATCCGCCAAATTCCGTGCTATTACTGGAAAAGTCACTATTGGGGATCATCGTCAGAAAACCACCTTCACCATAAATGTAGATCTTATTTTCTATGACTGTATTTCTGGCCTTTACTCCGAGTTGCACATTCTGATAAGGCGACCAAATTGTTTCAGTTCCATTCAGACTCTGAAACCACTGTTGATTTAGCCCTAATCTCACCGCTACTTTTGATTTCAAAAAATAGGGGCTGATGAAATGTATCCCTACACCAAAGTCTGACTGGTATTGGTTTATACTGTAGCCAACTTCAATTCTGTTGGACTTTTCTTGACTGCTGACATTTAAACTAAATGCGACTAGCGCTATGATGATTAATGTTCTTGTTATGATCATGATATCAAAGTTTATGTGTGTATTAGGTGAATTGAACGCTGTAATTGTTGACTTCATTAAGGTTTATTCGAAAATATCGTCCTTATCGAGGCTATCAATACTTCGCTTCCTGGCGATGATGTAAAAGATCAAATGAATAAGGAGGAATATCCCCCAGTAGGCTGAAACCATCATTGGTATGGATATCGACTCGGCTTTAGAGCCAAAGCCCAAGGCGATCCACAGCAATGAAATGGAATTGTGAATGATGTATGTACAAAGGTGAAACCTGAATCCAATATCGAAAATGGGCAAATACTCACCGTCTTTCATTCCGAATACCCAGCCTGACACAAACATCAATGCTCCATAGCTAACAGAAGACAAGGCGACAACAAGAAATAATTCATTCTCTATCCCGTAACTTAAAACCAACCTGAAGATGATTGTTAAAAGCACGGCAGTAATTGCGAATCTTTTTAGGTATGGTGTAATTTTCATTGCTTAGAGTTTTAAGAGCTTCTTAATGTCTTCGGTATAAAAAAGTTTGATGTTTCTATTGACAAATTGGATAAAGAGCTCATGACCAAGTTCTGTAAGGAAGTAATACTTTCTATCCGGACCTTTGTTTCCTGCTCTCAAATTGTAAGAAAGGATCTTCAAGTGCTCATACTTCCTCAATGCCCGATATAAGCTCTGCTCTTCACAGCTTATGGTTCCTGCCGATTTCTTATCTATGAATTCCTTGATTTCCTCCACGTATTTGTTCTCTTCAAGCAAAGACATAAATATCCAAAGCGTGAGTTGCCCCTTCTTATAGGTGCTCTCCCAGGAGTCTAAGAGATCTTCAATTTTTTCCCTTTTCTTCAATACTATACTTTATGTACTAAACAAGTTGTATAATACAAATGTGATAATAATTTCTTTAACTTACAAATTCAACTTGATTGAATACTGCTTTCAGGAACTTAGCTGCGCAGGACCTTATCCATCTTTCGGCCTTTGGCGAGCTCATCTACGAGCTTGTCGAGGTAACGGCATTGGCGGGTTAGAGGAGTTTCGATATCCTCAATTCGATAACCACATATCACACCTTTAATTTGCTCAGCATTCGGATTTATCGAGGCTTTTTCAAAGAAAGTTTTGAAAGTGGCTTTCTCTTTGATTAACTCGTTAAGCTGCGATTCATCAAAGCCAGTAAGCCACCCAATAACCTCATGCAATTCTGCTTTAGTTCTACCCTTCTTTTCAATTTTTGACAAATAATGAGGGTATACAGAGGAGAACTTTAGCTCAGCTATTTTCTTGTCGTGTTCAGGAGTGGTTGTCATACACCTATGATCTTAGGCAAGTTACTAATTTGTACCTAACCTCTACCCGATGATCTGAACCAGGATCTTTAAAGACATAAAGGAATTCGCTTTTTTCAATGTCCTGCATATGCTCGTTCTGACCCAGATGATCAAGGAGAATGTCCACTTTGCTTCCAGAGTCCTGAATACAGAATACCAGACGGCAACCAGGTCCGATACCTTCAATAGCTTTATCAATCAGCCCCAATTCCTTTTGCCTGTCATTCGCTTCGAAATGAAACATGCTATTGTAAAGCACAAAATCAAAAGACTCAAAATCCTTGAACTCGTAGATATCAGCTTTGTATGCCTTTAGCTTCAGTCCTTCCGCGACGGCGCATTCATTCACCTGCTCTACACCTACTTTTGAACTATCGAGTCCGATCACCTCAAAACCCATTCTGGCCAATGGAATGGCATCTCTTCCCTGACCACAACCCATGTCTAGCACCTTCCCTTGTCCATCATATTTCTTGAAATAATTAAGAAGTTCAGGGTAAGCTTCACCAAAATAATCTGGGTTCTGATAGTATTTGTCGTAGGCTGTGCTCATTGGGATTGGGAAGATAAAGAAAATGGGGATTGGGTGGTTAGGAGAGAATGAAGGTCCAAAGGTTCGAGGGTCTGTGCTTCGACTGGCTCAGCAACCTATGGTTCGTGGGTCTGTGCTTCGACTGGCTCAGCAACCTATTGTTCGTGGGTCTGATGGATCGTGGGTCTGATGGTTCGTGTGCCTGATGGTTCGATATCCTGCAACCTGAAGCCTGCAACCTAAAGCCTGAGGGTTAATTATTTGGCTTCATATTCTGTCCTACTCAGTTCATACCAATGATGCTTTTGACCATCGTAGATAAATTCATTAACGAATTTGAGTCCACATTTCTGCAACGCCTTGTTTGAACCGTGATTTTGATGATGGGCTGCACCGCAGATCTTATCGTAGCCTTTTACTTCAAATCCATACTTTACGGCTGCCCTGCCGCTTTCTGTTGCATATCCTTTGTCCCAATACTTTGGTATAAACCGAAAACCAAGATCGATGTAATTCACGATTCCATTCGTTTCCTTGTCTTCCAATTTTAGTGCACTCCAGCCTGTAAACGACCCACTCTCCTTCTCTATCACCGCCCATCTGCTGATCCCATTCTTTTTTTGTTGATCCATGACGTAGGCAACAATCCTTCGAGCCTCATCCAGACTTTTAATGGGTTTATTGCCTAAAAAACGATGGACAAGAGGATCGGAATCCAAGTGATAAATATGCTGGACATCTTCTTCGTTAATTTCCCTTAGTATGAGGCGCTCGGTTTCAGCGAAAACTATTGCTTTCATGGGCACAAATTAGTCATAAGCCATATCACGCATTGAGGATAACTTGCCTATTTCAACTCATTAAAGATCACTTTTCCATCAAACTCCAATTTTGATAAGTGCCTGGTGCTGTTATTCCAGTCTAGTGGAGTCCAGTATTTAGGATACTTGATTGTTATTTCTCTGCCGATAAGAAGATCTCTGAGGCTGTCGAGGTCCATACCATTCTGAATCGCCCGATTGATGTAGTATCG
The DNA here is from genome assembly GCA_965659675.1 of Salibacteraceae bacterium. GTDB lineage: Bacteria > Bacteroidota > Bacteroidia > Flavobacteriales_G > Salibacteraceae > CBFHWY01. The sequence continues at coordinate 23,818 of CBFHWY010000035.1, forward strand.
CTGGTTCGTATTCTCCATCCAAAACACCATATCAGACTCCCCAACAGTAGTGATGTTCTTTACCACACCCTTATGCACAAGTGCTCTGGATTCTTTTACAATGGGTACTGGTCTAAATATAGATACTGCCACAATAAATAAAAGGATTCCGGCAATGATGAACAACTTTCTCATTTCAGCTAAACGAGGTTTCGATGAGCTTATTGAGTCAGGAGGTCTGAGGATCTTATTCTTTTATGAACTTTAGGTAGACCTCTGCTCCATTGATATCTGTGAGACCCATAATGTATTCACCATTTGAAAGTTCATTTATATCAATGATTAAATCTGCGCCTAAATCCCTAACGAGTTGTCCAGACATTTTCCAGATCTTTATGCTTTCAATCGTTCTATTCGTAACGACCTTTACATGGGATCTTGATGGATTTGGGTAAAAACGAGTAAAATATGAGGGTGATGAGCTTCCCCCTCTGTATGAGTTGACACTAACACATCCAGAAGTGTCGGAACATAGCCCATTATAAACAATCACAGCATAAGCTCCGTTTTCTGGAGCTATGAACAACTTGTTGGTCTCACCCTTAAACTTAACAGAGTCACAATAGATCCATTGATAGCTCTGTCCAGGGCTTAGAACAGTGAGCAACGAATCATTCTTTTCAATCTCAATATCCTTTGAGCTAAAGTCAAGCTCAATTGTATACACTGTATCACAAGCTTTAGTTGACCTCAGTGTATCCTGATAAAGACCTGGCTCATGCCAGGTATAAGTTCCACTAGGTGAAGTATATTGATAATCACAATTTAGAATATCCAATGTATCCAGAACATAGTAATTGATCTGCAGGTCGTACACTATGATCGAATCACAAGAATTCATCGACTGAAGACTATCCACATAGGTTCCACTTTGACGCAGGGTATCACCAGTAGGGAGCAAAAAGTATTTGCATATTTCTGTTGAGACAGTATCATATGTGGTCTGCCAAATATTCAGATCAATCTGGATGACAGAATCACATCCCTGCTGATTTGGAATTGTGTCAATATAGCTTCCGCTTGAAATGAATTCTTTGCCGCTAGGTGAAAAATACTTGTTACAAGCCGTTTCTACTATAGTAGAATTGGAACTCGAATATATTTCCAGGTCAAAGCGAAATATGGAATCACATCCATTTTGACTAAAGGTTGTGTCGTAGTGAATGCCACTCTGTGTCCAAATGTGATTCCCGCTAGGCGAGTTATAAAAATCACAGCTTGTAGCACTACGATTTACCCGAATCGAGTTGTCTATAACAAGATGAATGTTATAAATCGTATCACAACCCGGAATGGCAAAGACTGTATCTCTATACGTACCACTCGTTGTCCATTGATACCTGCCGCTGGGCGACGTATAACTAATGCAGGCCGTATCAAATTTGTTCACTGCTGTTGTATCACAAACATTATAGAGCCTCACCCTGCCATAGGTTCTGTATTGTCCAAGGTTTGCTCCTGCTGAGATCGCAACAACGCTTCCATCGCGGTTGGTTGAAACCCAATATTGATCCTCGCTAGGCGGAAGACCGACAAAATCAGGTCCATATTGAACCCATTGAGTGTTATACATTCGAAATACTCTGATCACACTTCTTAACGACCCTACTGCGGTGTCACTTACTCCACCCCCAATTATCGTGGATCCATCTCTACTCATGTCAACGTCGTATGCCCCAACACTTTTACCGAGGGTATCACTCCAGATCGTATCACCAATAGTTTGCCATTGATTTCCATTTAATTCGAATGCTTGCATATGACCATGAATCCAATAGAATGGATAGGCACTTCCGCTAGATCCATGGTAATATCCATAAAGTACCACATCGCCATTCCCGCTAATACTTGTTGTAACAACAGTACCATTGCTTCTATGTGGCCCATTTAGACCTTGCCCAACCTGAACCCAACTACCATTCTGAAATTCAAATATCCTGGTTTGCCCTACATGTCGACTTGGATTTTGGCTGTAATAATCGCGGGCAACTGAAGAAATCCTATTGCCAGAATCGTCAATGTCAACATCTAACCCAAACGACTCAAGGGGACCACCATCTATATCCGATCCCAATTGAACCCATGATCCATTTCTTTCCTCATATACTCTAACGTGTCCAGCATTGAGGCCGTTACCTGAGTTTCGTGGTGCCCCCACCACCAATCTATCACCGTTTCGATTCAAAGCAAGGCAAATACCAAAGTGATCTTCAGTAGTCTCACCCAATATATTTTGTCCAACTTGAGTCCATTGTCCGTTTATATAGTCATAGACCTTAACCATTCCTTTTTGACCACTCAGCCTTTGTCCTATTATACCAATTGCAATTCGATAACCACTTCCGTTGATGGCTACCCTATTCCCAATTCTAGAGTTAAAAATTTTTTGACCAATTTGAGTCCACACCCCGGAAATCCTTTTGAAAACACGGACATTACCTTTTTGAGTAGCTGAAGTTCCTCCTATTACCACAATATTTCCGGTGTCATTTAATGCAGTTATGGCCGCATACTCGTGTACTGAATCACCATAGATCGGATTTCCAATTGGCTCGAAGAATTGCGCATTCGCATGAAATGAAGAGAAAGAAGCTAGGCCCAAATAAAATAAAAGCAGGCATTCTAGGATATTTTTGAGAAAGGCTTGAAACACAACCTAAATTTACAAAATTTTCAAGGCAAGTTTGTAACCAACAACCACTTTCATACTATTTGAGGAGTTTTTCACGTTGAAATACAAACAACTCCTATGAAAAAGCTCCTTCCCCTTTTTGCCCTATGCGCACTCAGTTTTAGTCCACCTGTTCAAGAATACCAGCTTTATGAAGCACTTTCGTCTTCGCTCATCAGTGCAGACATTGAGGTCAATAAAAACAGCACACATTATCACAGACCTTTCGAACTGAGCCTAAAGAACTTGAGCAAGAGAAATATTAAGATCAACATACCCAACGGCACCAAACTTGAACCAGGTGATGAGACCTTTCAAGATTTCACGGTAGTTAAAGAGGAAATGATCGCTCTAGCTCCATCAGGAAAAGCAAAGCAAGAGCTTCGAGCCATGTGTATGGAAGCCCATGATAAAGCCCCCAGGGACGCTTCATCATATCATTTTGCTGGAAAAGTGGATCAGAGGATGCTCGGACTAACTCAGCTCATTGAAGAAAAAGAACTTTTCTCCTACATGGCACAGGATGCTGTATGGGCCGTTGCCGATGGCGAGAGTGCCAAAGCGATCTCAGGTTACCACTACACAGACGGCCTTCCTTTGGTTGAGTACGTTGCAAAGCTTAACGGCGAAGACGTTCCCCCTCCTCCTGCTGCAGATGATTACGAACGTAACTTCAGGAGCATGCATTCGAAAGTGACCGTAGGTGGCGCCTT
>CBFHWY010000036.1:0-26965 GCA_965659675.1 Salibacteraceae bacterium
AGTTCGGCAGCGTTACCCATGTGATATTGGTTGTAGACGTCAGTCAGTCCATCGAGTACCATACCATCCTGCATTTTAATGGGGCCTAGTTTCTGTCCTGAACGTCCATTCAAATAGTGGGGTACAGAAGACATGTTTTCCATTCCACCCGCAACGATGATATCGCGATCTCCTACCATGATCGACTGTGCCGCCATCATGATCGCCTTCATTCCTGAGGCACACACTTTATTGACTGTGGTGCATGGAACGTTTTCACTCACCCCTGCAAACATCGCAGCCTGGCGAGCTGGAGCCTGTCCAAGTCCTGCTTGAAGAACGCAACCCATGTAAACTTCTTCTACATCATCAGCTTTCACTCCGGCCTTATCAAGAGCACCTTTGATAGCGATTGAACCCAGCTTCGGGGCTGGAATGGAGGATAGAGATCCCATGAATGATCCCATTGGTGTTCTGGCAGCTGATACGATATATACTTCTTTCATTTCTGTTGTTTTTTGGGAGGCCAAATGTAGTCATTTTGAGCGCTGTTTTGTCGCTTGATCTTGCGCAAAAACGTTGATATCTGATTGAAAAATACTCTACTGACTAGAGTAAAATTCAAGGGTGCTGCTTAATTTAGCCAATTAATGAATGATCTTCTGAAAGAACTTAAGGAGAGTCCCCGACTCTGGCAAAAGATCCTGGCAGTTCTGGCCAGCCTAATGATCATTGTTTTCTTTTTTCCAAAGGAGGCCAAATTCCAATATGAATTCCAAAAAGGAATGCCCTGGCTCCATGAAGACCTTCTGGCTCCTTTCGATTTCGCTATCTACAAAACTGAAGAACAGATACAGAAAGAAGAAGCTGAGATTCAAAATTCAAACACTCCTTACTTTAAAAAGAATGAAGCTATCGGAGCAGATATGATTTCGAGCTTTCAGGCAAAATTGTTGGCTGCCTGGGATTCAATAGAGGTTTCAGAAGAAGAAGGTTTTCCTGCTCTGGCAAAAGAAAAAGAGCTGGATTTTGGGATTGAAGTGCTTGAAGAGATCTACGACAAAGGCCTCCTACAAGCCAATGACAGGTTGTCTGAATTAAAGGATGATGCGGGCGTCTACATCCGTGAAAATGAATCCACTTCTTTCAGGGACTTAGAGGATGTTTACTCCATTACTCAGGCACTTTCTTACATCGATGATCAATTAGACGCATACTCAACTGAGAAGCAAGTAGTACTTGAGGAGCTACTCAAAGATCATTTGAGACCAAATCTCATTTTTGATGAAAAGCAAACTAAGCAGAGACTCCAGCAAGAACTGAACAGTATATCGCTCAGTTATGGTAAGGTTTCTCGAAATCAGAAGGTCATCGGTAAAGGTGAGTTGATCGACGATGAGCTCTATCAAAAGCTCGTGTCCCTGAAGAAGGAATTTGAATTGCGTTCAGGCGGAGGAAAGGAAAAATGGATGTTGGTGACTGGGCAGGTCCTGATCACCGCGATCAGCCTTCTTGCTTTGCTGCTCTTTTTATCCATTTTCAGTAAGGATGTTATCAATGAAAACAATCGTCTTAGTTTCATTTTGCTGGTTTTCACCTTGACAGTGGTACTTGGTGCAGTTCCTCAATATTTCGATGCTTTGGACATCTACCTCCTCCCCTTCTGCATACTACCAATTCTTATTCGAACATTCTTTGATATCAGGTTGGCCATTTTCATTCACCTGCTCACCATGATCCTCATTGGCTTTGTTGCCCCTAATGGTTTTGAGTTTGTATTTGTTCAGAGCATTGCTGGCTTGATGGGCCTCTTTAGTTTGGTAAGCTTGAGAAAAAGATCACAGCTCCTCACCACAGCGCTTGTGATATTTATGAGCTACACCCTAACCTTCATTGGGTTATCGATCATTCATGAGGCTTCCCTTTCGCAGGTACATTGGGCGAACCTTCAGTGGTTTGCCATCAGCGCTGTACTAACTTTACTTGTATATCCATTGATATTTCTCTTTGAAAAGGCCTTTGGCTTTCTTTCAGATGTTACACTGATGGAGTTGAGTGATACCAATTCACCTTTGTTACGTGAACTGAATTCAAAAGCACCAGGCACTTTCCAGCATTCATTGCAAGTGGCCAATCCTGCCGAGGCTGGCATTCTTAAGATCGGCGGAGATCCACTTTTAACAAGAACCGGAGCCTTATACCACGACATCGGAAAAATGAAAGAGCCAGCTTATTTCATTGAAAATCAAACCCCTGGATTTAATCCGCACGATAAATTGTCCTTCAAAGAAAGTGCCAGGATCATCATTGATCATGTCACCGAAGGAGTTAAAATGGCCAGAAAGAACAATTTGCCTCAGAATATTATCGATTTCATTAGTTCGCACCACGGAACAAGTGTGGCCAGGTATTTCTATACGATGCACATCAATGAAAATCCAGACACTGAAGTTGAAAAATCTGACTTTCAATATCCGGGTCCAAAACCGCAGTCCAGAGAAACCGCTGTTTTGATGATGGCAGACTCAGTAGAAGCGGCCTCCAGAAGCATGAAAGAGTATTCAGCCGAGAGCATCGAAAAACTGGTGAGTGGAATCATTGATGCTCAGGCAGCTGATCTGCAATTTGAGTATGCGGATATCACTTTTAGGGATCTCAGCGTTTTAAAGGAGATCTTCATTAAAATGCTAAAGACCATTTACCACGTTAGGATTGCTTATCCAGAAGAGAAAAAAGAATGAACTCGATTCTTTTTGTACTGCTAAACATTTTTGCTGTTGTCATCATTTATTCATGGTTTGATGTAGCTAGCAAGAAGTTCCGATCGAGAAAGCTGAGTTTCCCTTCCGTTTGGAGACTGGTCAGAATGCCGGTGATTCTCGCGACGCTTACACTCACCCCCTACTTTCTGGTACAATCGGGATTCTTTGAACCAGATGTCAATAGTCTTGAAGATCGCATCGACCTGCTTGAGTCGAATGAAGACTTCCAGGGCTTAAGCATTGCCTATCTCATTAAGATCAAAGAACAGGAGGAGTACAGAGCTGATAATACAGTTCATTTTAAGCTGGTGCATAATTATCGCCGCTATTTTCAGGAGGAAGCGAACAAAGCAGAAAATAGAGATCGCCAGCTCAAACTGGATAAAGAAGGACAGGCTATTGATGAGCTCTATTCTGGTGATTTGATCCCGAGCCCTCAGCGCGAGATCTTTCTTTCCATGCATTATGTCAATACGGGCCGGCTAAATAAGGCCAAGAAACTGCTCGATCGCATTGAAGATCCTGAAGCCCGATATTACAATTATACCCTTGGCCGATATTACAAACGAATCAATGAGATTGATTCTGCGATCTTCTTTATTGAGTGGGAAGTTGAGTTTCACGGAGCCCACGAAGCCTCGGTAAGGGAGTTAAGTGCTTTGTACTACAGAAATAGTCGCTATTTACCCTTAAAGGAACTCGTTTACAGCGAACTTGGAGAATCAGTACACTTTTACTTCCGCAGGCTTGTTTTTTTCATAGAAAAAGATGTCCCAGCTTACTTCAAGAGTTTGATCAGCTATGAGATCTCAAAGGTCAACCCGATAGGAACCAGCGCTGCCTTTCTCATTGCATTCATTTGGTTATTCTACATCAGGAAGCTCGACATTTTTGAGCCAGAGCGGTGGGTGTACGTTATGTTGGCCTTCGTTTTGGGAGGTTTTTTCACAGAGTTTGTTTATCCACTCACAGATGCTCTCAATGTGCTGGTAGGTTTTGACCTAAACGGAAAACCACTCAATGACTTTCTATATTGTTTCATCGGAATTGGAGTCATTGAGGAGTTGATAAAGGCCATTCCTCTGGTGATCATCGTGCTTTTCACCAGGGAAGCTGATGAACCTTATGATTTCATACTCTACGCAGCTGCTTCTGCTTTGGGTTTCGCTTTTGTCGAGAATATCAGTTATCTGGAAAGCAGCGAGCTACAAAACATCAACGGCAGAATGCTCACTGCTGCTGTGGCACACATGTCATTCAGCTCAGCTGTGGCCTATGGAGTGCTACTCAGTAAATTCGTTTATCAAAAACATCGTTTACTAACGGTCATCGGATTCTTTCTATTGGCATCACTGGCCCATGGTTTTTATGACTTTTGGCTGATCAATGAATGGGCTTCGAAATATTCTGGATTCACCGTCATTTTCTTTATCGGTACTGTGCATTTGTGGTTCATCATGAAAAACAATGCCATCAATATCTCGAATTATTTCGATTCAAAGATCAAGATGAACAATGACTTGCTGAAAGATTATCTGATCGTCACTTTAGTATTTGTGCTCATGTTCAGCTATACCGGAATAGCCGCTACAAGAGGAACGGAAGCCGGTAATAGTTTTCTCTATTCACAATTATTGAATTACCTATACTTTATCCTATACCTAACCTATAGCTTTAGCCGTTTTGATGTTGTGAGAGGCTATCTCGCCCCTTTCACGATTCCTTTCGACTTTATGATCCCCAGACTCAAGGAAACCCCAAACTATTCAGAAACTCGTCTGGCCATTGGATTATTCGAGATCAATCCCTGGACCCAATCCCATGAACCCCATCACAAGATCCTAAGAGGAAAACTGACACAGCGTAAAACTGTGGATGGAAACAAACATTGGTACTTGTTCAGGTGCGACTACCCAGTTAGTTGGGAAGGCAAGATTTACGATTGCTTTCTAGTACGACACTATGATCGACAAGTAAAGTTAAACTCCGGCCGAAAATGCCTGGTACAGGTTATGGTACCCGAACACAAGGACCAGCTTGAACAACTTGTCCTAAGCAAACATGAATTACGCTGGATCTCCTGGGGAGTATCAAAAGCGGTTAGCGAGTAACAATCAACTTTTGAAGCTGACTTGCCCCTTCCTGGTCAAGTTGAACTAAATAAATGCCTTCATTAAGGTCACTCAGGTTCAGGTCACTCACCTCAGCTGCTTGCCTTACTAGCTTTCCATTCAGATCAAAGACACGAACACTATTCAGCTTCTCGCTGAAGTAAAGTGTGTTTTTCGCTGGATTTGGATAAAAACTCAGATTGTTATCGTCCTCTAGCTCTTCACTTCCAACAGGAGCAACAGTTGCCTGGTTGGTACTTAGATAGATCACATCACCAGAGGTAGCCCCATCGCCATTTGCAGCATTAACTGCAGCGTAGAAGGTAATATCTGATGGCATGCTCGATGGAGCTGTCCAATCTACAGACCAGATCTTCTGATTATTCGTACCCGTTGTTCCCGTTCCAGTATGGGTCACTGTTCCGCTAGGCGTTAATTGGGTTTCATTGCTATTGGTAATCGTAAAAGTTCCTTCCTTACCTGAAGCAGCGCTTTCTGCAGTGAGTTCAAAGCCAAACTTGTTTGAAGTTGTACTCGAAGCCGTTAGGGTGATCGTATAAGTGTTTCCTCCAACAATTCCTGCAGATGGAATGTCAGTGGTGATCCATCCCGTAGCAATTCGAGAGGTGCCAACATGGCAACCTACAGAACAATTCGATCCGTGAAAAGGTGATCCTGTTCTTCCTCCAGGTGATCCTGTTGAGTTGTTAAGGTTAAGATAGCCAACAGTGGCAAGTGCGGTTATAATTAGAAGTTTTTTCATGTATTGATTAATTACTGACTAAAATCATATTTGAGTGTTCAAACTAAATCTACCTTTGACCGAACGTTCAATCAAAAGTAATTGGCACCTCGCAGCACCGAACAATTTGAACAATTAAGGGCCGAAAGTAAGGAACGAATCCTTACGTCGGCATTCGAATTATTTGCCGAAGAGGGATATCATGGTACCTCTGTAAGTAAGATCGCCCGAAATGCAAATGTTTCAAAGGGTTTACTCTATAATTATTTTGAGGGTAAAGAAGCGCTTTTGGTTGCTATTATGCGGTCATTGATTGATGAGATCGACCGCTTTTTTTCATTTGATCGCTTTGATAAAGTTGATGAAGAGGTGCTCATGGATTGGGTTGATATGTCCTTTGAGGTTGTTCAAAGAGATGTGAGAAAATGGAGACTCTATGTCGCCCTATCTACCCAACCCGAGGTTACACCGATTCTTATGAAAACTGCCAATGATTCAGTTTTGAAATTCATGAACGGTGTAAATGAGTTTTTCACTGCTAAAGGAATCAGCAATGCGCAGCATTGGATCAGACATATAGCCGCAATCGTAGATGGAGTGCAGCTACATATTACCATGGATCCAGATAACTATCCCGCTGAATTCTCGAAAGACATCATCAAAACACAGATAAAAGGACTATTAAAATGAAATTACTCAGTATTTTCCTGACCCTCATTCTCACCACTCCATTGATGAGTCAAAGCGCTTTGGAGATCATTAAAAAAGTGGATGAAAAACAGCGCGGTGAAAGCTCTTACATAGAAATGAAGATCATTACTGAGCGCCCGAGATGGACTCGCGAAATGGAAATGAATGCCTGGTCAAAAGGAACAGATTACAGTCTGGTTTTGATCACCTCTCCAGCCAAGGAAAAAGGCACAGTGATGTTAAAGCGCGGCAAAGAAGTTTGGAACTGGATCCCAAATATCGAGCGATCGATCAAGCTGCCCCCTTCAATGATGATGCAATCATGGATGGGGACCGACTTTACCAACGATGATCTAGTACGACAATCCTCAATTGTAACTGACTACAGCCATAAGATCGTAGGAGATAGCATTATTGAAGGTCGTGAGTGCAAGGAGATTGAACTCATTCCAAAGCCAGATGCACCAGTAGTTTGGGGCCGTATCAATTCCTGGGTAGATACTGAAGACTACCTTCAATTAAAGGTGGAGTTTTATGATGAAGATGATTACCTGGTCAATGTCATGAATTCCTCAGACATCAAAGAACTGGGAGGAAGAACTATGCCTACTCGCATGGAAATGATCCCAGTGGATAAAGAAGGACATAAGACCATCATGATCACCGAAGAGGCAAAATTCAATATGCCTATTGAGCAGAGCTTCTTTTCCACCCAAAATATGAGAAAAGTCAAATGATCATCCCAAAGCTCGCCTGGCGAAACATATGGAGAAACAAAAGACGGACAGCCATCACGATGGTATCTATCTTCTTTGCTGTGATCCTCTCTTCACTCATGATGAGTGTAAAGGAGGGAACCTATGATCGAATGATCGATGCCTCTGTTGGCGCATACATGGGATATGGGCAAATTCACGCCAATGGTTACTGGGAAGAGAAGAGTTTGGATTGGAGTTTTAGTTTGAGCGATACCTTGATTCAAATCCTCGAAGAAGATAAAGGCATCGATAACTACATTCCTCGTCTGGAGAGTTTTGCGCTCGCCGCGGGTGAGACCATGACCAAAGGATCCATGGTATCAGGTATCGATGTCGAAAAAGAAGCGAGGCTGAATCAGCTTAACGAACGCGTCTTTGAGGGAGAATACCTTGAAGCTGATGATCAGGCAATTCTGGTTGGTGACGGACTTGCAAAGTACCTTAAACTGGCTGTTGGTGACACCATGGTGCTTTTGGGTCAGGGTTATCACGGAAGCAGTGCTGCTGGCAAATATCCCATTAAGGGCCTGATCAAATTTGGTAATCCAGAACTGAGCAAGCAATTGGTTTTTCTTCCTCTGGAAGCCTCTAAGCAACTTTACGGAACAGAAGGAAACATCACCAATCTGATACTAAAATTCAAGGATAACGACGAGTCCTTAGCAGTTACTCAGGAGTTGCAAAAGAAACTGAGCAAGGACTATGAGATCATGCATTGGACCAGCACAAACAAAGAGATCATAGATATGATCGAAGCTGATCGCGTAGAGGGTTATGTATTCATGTTCATTCTGTACATGGTGATTGCCTTCGGAATATTTGGTACTACCTTGATGATGCTCGCAGAACGCAGACACGAATTTGGGGTACTCATAGCCATTGGTTTGAGGCGTTTTCAGCTTGCCGTTCTGGTCTGGTTGGAAGTAATGATCATTAGTATCCTTGGGGCATTCATTGGGATGTTTGGGGCATACCCAATTTGCTATTACCTATGGGCTAATCCCATTCAACTGACTGGAGAAATGAGTGAAATGACGGAAGAATATGGTATGGAGCCGGTCATTCAGGCTTCGATCGACTCTTCGGTCTTCACCCAGCAGGCAGTAGTGATTGCCATTATCGCATCCATCATTGCGATCTATCCACTATTAAAGCTTTTAAGAGTAAAAGCCATAGAAGAAATGAGAAGTTAAACAAAGCCTATGCTGATCAAAGTAGCCTGGAGAAACATTTGGAGAAATAAGACCAGAAGCCTGGTTGTGATCTTTGCCATTGCCCTTGGTCTCTGGGCTGGAACCTTTGCTACGGCTTTCGTTTACGGCATGATGGAAGGTAAAGTGAATACGGTCATCGAATACGAGATCTCGCACCTTCAGTTCCACCATCCGAAGTTTCGCGATGAAATGGTGGCTAAGCACTACATTGAAAATACGGAGGAAATAACCAAGGATCTTCGCGCTGATGAAGAAGTTGAGAATTTCAGTTCTCGTTTGGTGGTAATGGGCATGGTCGGTTCCGCCAATAAAAATGGTTCGGCCAAGATCGTGGGTATCAATACGCAAAAAGAGGCCGAGGTCACTCAATTGAATACGAGGCTTGTTGAAGGGAAATATTTTGAGGGAGTGAAGCGAAATCCTGTGATGATCAGCGAGCGTTTTGCTGAAAAATACAAGCTAAAACTTCGAAATAAACTGGTCATTACCCTACAGGATCTGGATGGTGAGATCACTGCTGCTGCCTTTCGGATCGTTGGCATATACAAAACGGGTAACGGTGTTTTCGACGATCTGAATGTCTTTGTTCGTGAAAACGATCTGCGCAAGCTCATAAAACTGGAAGAAGGGAAGGTTCATGAAATTGCCGTACTTCTTAAGGACTATGAAAAAGCAGACCCAAAAGCGAGCGCACTTGATAAAAAGTATGATTCTGTTCAGGTCAAGCCATGGCTTGACCTGAGTCCAGGAATGCGTTACATCATGGAGATGATCGACATGTATCTCTACATCATCCTGGGGATCATTCTTGTTGCACTTCTTTTCAGCATTGTGAATACGATGCTCATGGCCGTATTGGAGCGCGTGAGGGAGATCGGAATGCTCATGGCAATTGGAATGGTCAAATTCAAGGTCTTCAGTATGATCATGTTGGAGACCATTATGATGTGCATCATTGGAGCGCCACTTGGAATTCTGCTCTCAGCACTCTTCATCAATTATTTTGGGAAAAACGGAATTCATTTGACCACTGACGTCTATGAGGATATGGGCTTTTCCAGCAGTATATACCCCAACCTTGATCCTTCAAAGTATATCGACGTTACGATCATGGTACTCGTGATGGCCATTCTCGCGGCGATCTATCCGGCGATCAAGGCGCTCAGTTTAAAACCAGTTGAAGCAATACGAAAGATATGAGTAAGCTAGTCATTGAAACACATAAACTAACCAAAACCTATGAGGGAGTAGTTCCTGTTCACGCGGTAAACAACGTCGATCTTCAGATCGAAGACAATGAGTTCACAGCCATCGTAGGCCCTTCGGGTAGTGGAAAAACCACTTTGTTGAACATGATCGGTGGACTCGACCGCCCGACTTCAGGCAGTATAACCGTCAATGGTCAGGAATTAAGTAAGATGAGCTCAAATGAGCTGATCGAATTTCGACTGAACCATATTGGATTCGTTTTTCAGAGTTACAACCTGATCCCCGTGCTCACAGCCAAGGAGAATACGGAGTTCATCATGTTGCTTCAAAAGATCTCAAAGCAGGAAAGAGACAAACGGGTGAGCACACTTCTTGAAGAAGTTGGATTGGCTGATAAACAAAACTCAAGACCAACCCAGCTCTCAGGTGGTCAGCAACAAAGAGTGGCCGTAGCCCGAGCCCTGGCTTCAAAACCCGACTTCGTACTTGCTGATGAGCCTACCGCAAATCTGGATTCAGCCAGCGCCTTTAACCTCCTCGACATCATGGCTAAACTCAACAAAGAGGAAGGGATCACTTTTCTATTCTCAACACACGACCAGCGCGTTATAGAAAGAGCAAGAAGGGTAATCACTCTGGAGGATGGCATGATCAAATCAGACGAAAGGCGGTGAGACTTACCCTACTATTCCTGATGATCAGTTTGGGACTTTCTGCACAGGAAAGTTCGTGGAAAGAAAAGTTTCAGGTGAGGGGTTACCTAAAAGACCTGCATTCGGTGAATTTTACTGGCAGTGATTCCATGATCCAGGACAACTTTCTTCACAATAGACTGAATTTTAGATTTTACCCAACGAAAAAGCTAACTGCGGGCTTAGAGCTTCGGAACAGGTTCTTTTACGGAGAAGCCAAAAAATTGAATCCATTTTATGATGAAATGCTCGATCAGGATAACGGTCTGGTCGACCTTTCTTTTCCCATTTATGAAGATAAAGCCGTATTTCTGCTCACGGCTATTGACAGATTCTGGCTCAATTATTCTGATGACAAATGGAATATTCGGATTGGAAGACAAAGGGTAAACTGGGGTCTGAATCTGGTGTGGAATCCAAATGACCTCTTCAACGTCTACAATTTTTCGGATTTCGACTATGAAGAGCGTCCGGGTACTGATGCCATAAGGATTGAACGTTTTATGAAGGGTGGCATGAACAGTCTGGAATTCACCTACAGCCCTTCACGCTATGAATCTCAACATGTAGGAGCGGTGAAGTACCGCTTTAATCGCGGGGGTTACGACTATCAGATCCTTGGAGGAATATACAAGAGGGATATCGCCCTTGGAACTGGTTGGGCGGGAAGTATAGGCACCGGAGGCTTCAAAGGAGAACTCACGTATTTTCACCCTTATCAGAAACTGGATAGTCTTGGTGTAATGGCCGCTTCGGTGACCTACGATATCACTTTTAAGAACTCAAGCTATTTAGCTCTTTCTGTTTTCTATAACTCAAATGGTGTTGATTCGGTGATCAATACAAATTCAAGCTTGTTCATTGGCAGCACCTTATCTCCCAAGAATTTAATGCCAAATACCTTGAGTTATTTTGCCCAGTACAGTTATCAATTTACACCCATTTTTACCGGTGGAATAGCAGCGATATATGCTCAGGGCTTGAATTTCACCTTCCTCACTCCCAACATCGCCTATTCTATTTCCAATAACTGGGATATCAGTGTCCTGGCTCAGATGTATTACGGCGAAAAAGGTTCGGATTACGGAAGTTTAGGCAACTCCGTATTCATCAGAACGCGGTGGAGTTTCTGATTTCTCAAAGAATCTTTGTTTGCATTGATCATTGAGCCGCTGAAATATTATTTTTGTCGCCCGTTTAGGGCTTAGCCTAAACGTACCGGAGAGGTGGCCTCCTGATCGAAGGCTAACAGGTGAGTGGCTGATCCGCTGGCTGGCGGATGCTAAACTGGCTCCTCTCCAGAATAGAATTTTTGTTTGTCGCGCGTTTGCGCGTTCAAACAGCAAACCGGAGAGGTGGGTGAGTGGCTGAAACCACCAGTTTGCTAAACTGGCGTACGTGGAAACGCGTACCGGGGGTTCGAATCCCCCTCTCTCCGCAAATCAACTGGCATGAGAATTTTCATTTCAATCCTCCTTGTTTTTAGCCTTTGGTCTTGTGCCAACGATCAAAAATCAACTTCTTCGGAGATCAATTTAGAGGAAGTGGATACCTCCACGGCCATCATCATTGAAGAACTCCGTCACACCAAGAAGAATTTGGATGAGTCTGTAACCTTTTACAGCTTACTATACTCTAAGGGCTACAATTACAAAGAGGACATCCTTCTATCTCCTGACTATCAAACGGGCACAAAGCAAAAAGAGGCCCTGGCAATGGGAGCTTACGGGGCAGACATGAGTTATGCCTCCGTTTTTGGTCAAAGCCAGATCGCTAACAAATATGCCCTGCGTATTTCGGAGTTGGCTAAAGAAATGGGAATGGGTGCTGCATTTAATCCTGAGTTGATGCAGCAATTGGCAAGCAGTGATTCTAGCTTAAACAAAACAAACCTGATCTCTACTGCTTATTTGGACGCGGCTGACCAGCTTCACTCTGAAGAAAGGGGTCATTATGTAGCACTGATGATCGTTGGTGGCTGGATCGAAGGATTATTGATCAGCACTTCACTTGTCTCAGACAAACCAGGGGATCGCGAGATCAACCTCGATATTTTTGATCAGATATACAACTATCATTCTGCCGTTAAGGTTTTAGAGGCCTTTGAGAGCCATGAAGACTGCAAAGAACTGCTAAAGCAACTGAGAGAGGATGAGCCATTCTTTAAGACCTTACTTCGTACAAGAGGTAATCTCGGACATCGAGACATTGAGGATCTGGACGCCATGATGTTAAAACTGAGAAATGGCTTTCTTGAAATCGAGGCATAGGTTATAAATAATTTTACCTTTGCCGCCCCATCGGGGAACGTTCTAAAGACATACTGACCAAAAGGTCGCAGCTTGCCTGCCGTAAGGCAGGGTCGCAGGGTTCTTCTCACCTGCTTAAAGAATGAGAAGAAAGATATTGTCGCGGGGTGTAGCGTAGCCCGGTCATCGCGTCCCGCCCTTGGCGGGAAGGTCGCTGATAAAAACGTTAAAAAATGAAGGTGTACATTTTGTACAGTCGTTCTTTAAATAGATTTTATGTCGGTCATACTTCCAATTTGGAAGATCGATTGAAGAGACATAATGAAGGAAGGAGCAAGTCGACTAAAGCTGGAGTTCCATGGGAACTGAAGTGGAGGCAGAATTGCAAATCAAGATCTGAAGCTATGAAATTAGAGTTGAAGATCAAGAAACGGGGAATTTCTAGATATCTTGAAGATATTAAATCCTAGCCCCTTCTTCAATTCAGGTCTCATCACTCGGGGTGTAGCGTAGCCCGGTCATCGCGCCTGCTTTGGGAGCAGGAGGTCGCAGGTTCGAATCCTGCCACCCCGACAAACAGAAAGCCTTTCCGCCTGTGGCGGAGGGGCTTTTTTTATTTCCTAAGCTCGAGCTTGCTCGTTGGCGAAAGGAAATAAAAAAAGACCAGCCCCGAACCCTCGGGGCAAGGCTTTCAGTTTGATCCTCCCCCACCCCAGGATCTTTCGAGCAAAGCGAGAAAGAATCCGATGAGAACATGCGAGTGAAGGAATGAATTATGCTGGTGTCTAGCCCCGAGAATTCGGGACAAGGCTTTCTTTTTGATCCTCCCCTACCCCAGGATCTTTCGAGCAGAGCGAGAAAGAATCCGATTTAAACCGAACTCATTCGAGCGAGTGGCTGAATGAAAAAAGACCAGCCCCGAGAATTCGGGGCAAGGCTTTCTTTTTGATCCTCCCCCCACCCCAGGATCTTTCGAGCGAAGCGAGAAAGCATCCGATGAGAACATGCGAGTGAACGAATGAATTATGCTGATGTCTGGCCCCGAGTTATCGGGGCAAGGTGTAACACTCCCCATTTTCTAGACCAAAACAGGCTCAGGTTTAGTTGATATTTGGTTCTTGTCATCTTAAAAACAGCTGAATATCAGATTTTTATAAACTTTAACAAATACTTTCCCTAATTTTTGTATTTTCTTAAGGTGTCAAAGTTTGTACACCTTTCAAAGATCAGCGACATTCAAAGGAGATTTGCTGACGTTCGCTTCATGATCCGCCATTCTGGGATCTGACGCTTGCTCCTTTCTATATTCTTTTACCTCAAGTTTAATTTCAAAAATCACTCAAGCATGAAGTTCATTTGGACTACAATTTTTTTCCTTCTTTTTTCTTTAACCGGACAAACACAAGTCGTTAATTCAGACTACCAAAAGCTTTTCGATCTTTACATGATGGACAATTTTGAAGACTGCCTCAAAAAGTCTTCGAAGTTCATCGATAAGGATAAGCACCACCGATCTCCTGAACCCTATATCTATGCTGCTCGCTCGCACATGGGACTCTCAAGAGAAGAAGGAGATTTTGACACGCGAGTGGATCATATCAAATCGGCGGTAAAACTTGCGGGTAAATACGCTCGGTACCGCGATAAAATGGAAGATCCTTCCGCTTACAACACATTGTACGATATGGACCTGGAGGAAATCAAGAAATCGAGCTATGAAATCGCCTTCTACTATCTTCAGGAGAATAGATTACGCAAAGGGAATTACTATATCAGAAAAGTCCATAAAATGCAGGAAAACAACCCTATGGTTCAGGTTCTTGCAGGAATCGCAAAGATGACTCAAAGAAACTTCAGGATGGGAACTCCAATGTTTGAAGAGGGAATGGAGGCTCTGAAGGATCAGGAAAAATACACTGTAGAAAGCGAAACAGTTAATCAACTGCTCTATCATCAATTAAGACACTTCAGACAAATCGCTGAAAGACTCGATAAGCAAGAAGAATTCATGAAAGTGGCAAATTCGGTAAATGATCTGCTTTTTGGTGAGTATGCGGAAAGAGCGGATCAGCTGGTGAATTCCTTTGGGAAGGATAAAAGCTAAATACTTGTGGCTCTTTCAATTGATGAGTCTGACTTCTAAAACTTATGAGTTGTACTTAATAAGCATGCTTTATCTTATTGATGAATCTTATGATGTAATTCAAGGGATTGGATCCCAAATACGAAGTTTGTTCAGTGACCAGGCTTGAAACCGACAAACTGTATTCCGCTTGATCAGGATTCCGAATCCGCCAAAAAAAAATGTATCTTGCTCAGCGTAAGCTTATAATGAGGTTTTCGTGAATATGTCTTTCCTCACTTAAGCTCATTATACAGATCTATTTAAAAACAGTCACTTTCCATTATTGAGAGTGTATCCAAAAACCAAAGCATGTCTTTTAAGAAATACACGACGATTGCAGTTTGCGCCGCTTTAATGATTCTGCCCATATTTATACACTCATGCAAAAAAGGGGCAGAAGATCCGCTGATCTCGCTTAAGTCGCGTAATTCAAGGGTTACAGGAACATGGAAACTGGTATCAATGAGTTCTAAAGTAACTATTAACTTTCAAATGAATGTCAGCAACAATGTAAACAGCGATCGATCAGATGAGACCTATGATGGGACATTCACCTATGAATACGACGGCGAAACCGTCTCTACAATTGAAGTGGATAACGAAACCGAGGAATCCAGGAGAATGATCCAGGGTTTTAACAATGATTGGACAAGTAGGAACTATAGCTATGAATCAAGCAGTACGATCACTGAAACCTACACTGAAGAAATGACTTTTTCCTTGTACAAGGACAATAGTTGTGTGGTCAGTTCATCAAGCGGTGACATCGACGGAAGAATAGAAGAGGATGTTACTGAGGTATATAGATATGAAGATCCCTTTTACCAGGATCTTGATACTTCGTACACTATCGATAGTACCTACACTCGAGTAAGTTCCAGCAATGAAGTAACCGAAACTACCTGGTTTTGGGAAGAAAATAGTGTAAAGAACAAGCTCTATATCAATATTGGCAGTATGTTGATGGGGCAAGTTGTGCGTCTTACAGATAAAGAGATGATCATTGATGTTCAGAATGGAACTGTGAATGCAATAAGTGGTTTTGGTCCTGCGGGTACAAGAGTTTCTTCGGAGGAAAATGAAAGCTACGATTTTAACACCTGGCTTTCAACTCACAACAACAATGATCCATCGGAAACTGAATATGGTCTGATCACAGAAGAAATGGAGTCTTCTTCCACTGTTACCTCAGGTAGGATGGTATTTGAAAAAATTGACAAAGAGTCTAAAAGGGAGTAGTCAAGTCCAGAATACATCATTGGGTACAGTTATCCTCAATGGTATTTCAAGGCTGTAATTAGAAAATGTAACAAGGGTCTTAAAACAATTCGAGGCTGATTCTCTCGAATAAGAGGGATAGATTTGCTTTTCTCAGGTAAGTAGTGATATTCTATGAATGGAATCAAGTAGCGCAGACCTTTTATACAGTCAGCTTCGATCCCATGTAGTTCCTATTCATTTTTTGATAGTTTTGGTAAGCTATACCATAAGTATGTCAATTTCTTCTTCACTTCGTATTTTAACGATCTTACCATTCGTGCTGATCCCTTCGCTGATCCATGCTCAAAATATTCAGGATGATTTCGAGGGTAACAGCAGCATTAGCAATTGGACAGGAGATGACTGCGGTATAAACACTGCCTTTGCCAACCCCTTTAAACAAGGAATAAACAATTCAAATACAGTACTTCAGTACAGGGATACCGGAGGAAGTTTTGCCAATGTTCGATTTGACCTCAGTCAGAACATCGATTTGAGTCAAAACCATACATTCAGTCTAAAAATATATGTTCCATCTTCTGACATAACCGGTTCTCAGGCCAATCAGGTTTCACTGAAACTTCAAGATGGAAATTTGGCACAGCCGTGGTCTACACAAACTGAGATCATCCAGGTCATCGAACTTGATAAATGGCAAGTGGTAACATTCAATTTCCGAGACGGGACATTCAAAAATCTCAATGCCGGGTCACCCAACCCAGTGCTGCGCTCCGACTTTAATCGTGTACTCATCCAGATCAATGGGGAAAACAACAATGATCATGTTACTGCCTACATTGATGATCTGTTGGCAGACAATAGCAGAGATACCACTGTTTTGGGTGATGGCACATTTAATAGGCTGGTTTGGTCTGATGAGTTTAATGGAAGTGGTGCGATTGATACAAGTAAGTGGTTTCATCAAACTTTGCTACCAAATGGACAAAGCTGGTTCAATGGTGAGGTTCAGCACTACACCGATAGAACCGATAATAGTTATCAGGCAAATGGCAATCTCCATATTATGGCCAAAAAAGAGCAGTTCACGGACCAGGGAGTCACCAAGAACTACAGCTCTGCCAGGTTAAACTCGAAATTTGCCTTTACTTATGGTCGGGTTGAGGCAAGAGCCAAACTGCCAACGAGTTTTGGTACATGGCCTGCAATATGGATGCTAGGAAAGAACATCGATGAGAATGGCGCTTATTGGCAACCCAGGTTTGGAAGCGTAGGCTGGCCAGATTGCGGTGAGATTGACATTATGGAGCATTGGGGTTCCAACCCTAATTATGTTCAGAGTGCAATGCATACCCCTTCATCACATGGAGGAACGGTCAATAAAGGCGGGATAGCCCTGAACGATGTGAAGAATGAATTTCATGTCTACAGTGTTGATTGGTATAAAGATCGCATGGTCTTTCAGGTTGATAGCATTGAAATCTATACTTACAAACCCTCCGTTCGAAACATGGCGACCTGGCCTTTCTTCGAAGATCAATTCATTCTGCTCAATGTAGCGATCGAGGCACAGATCAGCCAGGGTTTTAACCAGGAAGCCATGATCATCGATTACGTCCGTGTTTATCAAAGTGACACATTGGGGACGATCAATGAAACAAAAGAGCCTAAGTCTTCAGGTATTCGTCTTTTCCCCAATCCAAGCCAGGGGCATGTTTATGTTCAGGGCATTGAAGAAC
Organism: Salibacteraceae bacterium; assembly: GCA_965659675.1. Classification (GTDB taxonomy): domain Bacteria; phylum Bacteroidota; class Bacteroidia; order Flavobacteriales_G; family Salibacteraceae; genus CBFHWY01. The sequence goes on from CBFHWY010000036.1 coordinate 17,489, forward strand.
CCATATCCTTGTCGGTATTCACGCTAACTGGCGCTATTGTTCATCAGGAAACAGCCACTGCTTTCGACCTAAATCACCTGGCTGCAGGTATCTACTGGTGTGAAATCAGAACCAAAAGCACTACTTCACGAAAACGACTGGTCATTCACTAGGCCATAATTAGCTGCCTAAGAATTAACCAATGGTGACCTCCAGACGATGTCCGGTCCCCATCCAGAAATCTTCATCGATCTCATAGTATCGACCCAGGCACCCTGCCTTGGTAGTTGATCCAGACGTAGCTTTAAATCGAAGCTTCCAGGTTGCATCCCACATGATCATGGAGCGACTGGTGGAATTTGCTTGCACAGTGAAACGCTCAGCACGCGCATTGGATTGATCTGTGTGAGTCACCTCGTACGCCATGTCGCAATTATTGATCACAGTGATCTGATTATTGTCCGTTCCACCTACAGATGAGTTCCATTTCCAGGTAACCTTGAGATCATTTGGGGTGTCCAAAAGAATAGGCTTACACTCGTTAGCATCCAGTGTAAAGCTGCCTTCCCAGCGTTCGGGCAATCCCCCAGTTCTAAAGGCTACATAATCGTGAGTGCCGGGCTGTAAGGTAAACCTACCCTCACCTTCATTGCAGTCAGGAGCTGACTCTGAGTCTCTAGTGATCTGATTGTAGGTGACTCCATTGATCTCCACACGGATATAATCAAAATAGCTAATACTGTTTGACCAAAACTGCACACTGGCTTCATATTCACAGCTACCATCGTCGGTATTTGCATTTGGGTCATAGTTCACAGAATTAGAATCAATGCAACCTAAGATCACGGGGTATTCACAGGATCCATCATCTTTATTGGCATTCTGGTTGTAATTTTCTGCTTCCGGATCCATACATCCCTCTATCTCACAGGAGCTGTTAAGGATCATGCCAGTAATTAACAGGCAGCAAACGCTAAGTAGGCTTGGCTTCATAATTTATTGTATTTCAATTATTTGTCAAGGTAGTACTTTTCTTGCTGCCAAGTTTAATGAGCCAATGCTTTAGCCTTCTGTAAATGAACTACAAACTCGATTATTTTTGCTTTTGAATGGAAGTATCAGAGTATCTCGCATTTGTACCGCTACTCTTGTATGGAATGGCGATCGCCGACCTACTAAACCAATGGAAGCGTTGATAGAACCCAAGAGTTTCTATTGGCCTTACCTGCTTGGAACCGTTCTTTTGACCGAAGTAGCTATCCACGAAACCTACATCTATTACAATGTCATTGATAACCTGTCAATGGGCCATTATTTGCAATATTGGGTGTATCTGTTTCCACCCTTTCTGTTCCTGCTTACAGTGAGTATTTATACCCCTGAGAAGGAAGATGATACCAAAGAGTATTTTAATGAAAAGGCGCCTTATTTTGGAGCCTTTCTGATTCTATTTCTTGCCAGTCATTTTATCAGAAACCTCGAAATGTCATCTGAGGAAAACTTCTTCAGAGCCCTGTTGATACCAGCCATTGCGTTTTTTTCCTATAAGCGCAATAAATACAGTATTGTAATCATCCTCGCCTTATGGCTGGTCCTATTTTTATACCGTGCTGGGGTCATAGAATTTGCACGATTAAAGCTGGGGATCTAAAATGCCAACTTTTTGCCTTTCACTCCTTCAGGCCCACTTAACTCAACGAAATAGACGCCGCTACTGAGCTTCATTGGTATTTCTGCCTCATTGAGGTTTTCTTCAAAGGATCTAAGCGCAATTTGCCTGCCCAAAGCATCACTTATTTTGAGCTTACTGAACATAAAAGTCTTCGAATTCAAGTAAAGCATGCCATTGAGATATCGTATGTTGATCTTCTCTTCATGTGGTTCTATGCTACCAAGGGACGAGCTTATGCTGATCTCCATTGAACTGGTATCTGCACAATCTTTATTTCCAGCAGCAAGATAGATTGTATAATTCCCAGGGAAATGATACTCATGATTTGGGTTAATCGATGAACTCGATTCACCGTCGCCAAAGTTCCACATGAACCGATCTGTTCCCTTACTCATGTTCAAAAAGTGCAGTACCTCCCCTACTTCAGCCTTTCTTGCTACGGTGAATTTAGCCGCGACCTCCTCAGGCTGCTCAAGCCTTACCTGAAAGTCTGAATTAACGCAGGAGCGCTCATCTGACCTGAGTTCGATCAAATACTCTCCCGCCATAAGCGAATCGATCAAATAAGCTCCCATACTACTTGTATCCCTTCCCAGGCTTTTTCCACGCATATCAAACCACTCCATTTTCTGGTTCAGCCCTTTGATCAATTTGAGCTCTATTTCACCATCATTTCTCTCGAAGCAGCTTGTTGCGTTGGATATCAAACCCCGTGAGAAATTATGAATATTAAGCATAAATCGATCTTCGATAGAATTTGAATCGATCTTAAATGAATAAGTCTTCATTTGCTTAAGGTCTACCACAGAATCAAGCTGTTTGTCTGTCAATAACCAACAAGCATTTGATGAATCGGTCATATCAAAATACAACTCGAAATTACCATAGACCTCAGATTGACATAGCAGCTCAAAACTCAAGTTGTACTGATCTTCAGAAACTGCATTCACCTGAAGTACATCATTCAGACTATCAAAGGAAAGCCCAAGATTCGGCAGAGGGCTGGGATTGCTGAGCTTGTATGCATCAAAATCTCCATCAAATCCTAAACTGGCGCCATTTTTCCAGTCTATTGCTGCCGGACTATATAGACCATTATCCTTGTTACGCAATTCAATGTACAGTCGATCTTGTTGCGGCTTTTTCTTTCTAAAATCCGGACTCCCCTCCACCTTATCTGATTCTTCAAATGTGATATTGTTGGTTCCGCTGCTTACCCTAACAAAAAATGCCTGAAAGCTGGCAATCTGATTTGCCGGTGACAGAAGGTTCGTACTTACATAACCTCCGGTAGATGTGCTAAACACATAAGCGTTTGCATTAACATTAGTTTTAGAAACAGCACTCCAATCGATCGCGGATGGGTATGGATTACCTATGAAGTGCCAACCCAAAGAACCAGTATAGCTCAAATCATTGAACTGAAACTCTCCCGTATAGGGATAGCCATAAACCTCAAGTTCGTATGATGGAAAATTCACACCCCCAGTGTAAATGGTGTAGGGATTTTGATAATTGAGTTTATTGTCCACATGAGTTGCGGCTGTCCACCCATCGTCAAAAACGCCTAATCCTGCGTTGATCTCATTAAAAGTGTAGGCGTTTGGCCAGTTCCACCAGGACATATTAGACCCAGGAATTCCGTAGAAATAGATTCCATTAGGTCGGGAGCTCTGGTCATACATCAGATCTGCAAGACGTGTATTTTGAACAGGGCTGGAGAAATGTCGGTAGCCAACTTTAGATCCCGTTCCAGGGATTGACCTTTGAGCGAATATCTTACCAGAAATACTTCCTTTCACCTGCCCTAAAGAAGCTGTCCAATTGGTATCACCTAAGAGGCGTAAACTATCGTTCGTTACAAACTCACCCGATTCTATACTCAACTTACCGCTAATATCAATAGCACCACTGATGAGCTCTACCCCATCGGCATTATCAATAATTAGGGTATCGATCTGAACCAGGTTGTTTAGATCCAATTGCTGTGTTGAGTTACCTTGCATAATGACACGACCAGAAAGGTTGATATTCCCTTCTGAACGAATGTTTCCTTCGATATCGATGTTGTTTGAATTCGTATTGAAGCTTCCCCCATTCTCCACTTCAATGCTACCTACAAGAGAACTTTGATTCAAGGACACAGTATGTCCATTTCGAACAATAGCATTGTCGATATTTGTTGGAACCACCCCACCTACCCATGTTGTGGAAAGCCCCCAATTTCCACTCTGTGAAGAAATGATCGCCTCCCTGTCAAAACCAGTAAAATCGCCAAAACCGGTCACGCCACTGGATGTAAGTAGAGAATTATTACTTGCATTCACAAGATCATATTGAGACCATCCTGTGCCATTCCAAAAATGCGTTCTCAAAGCCGATTCCCCTCCCACAACATCGCTGGCATCATAGGTTAACTCAACGGTATATGTAGGATTCGACACATCCAGCCCCTCCAATCTCCAGAATTTATTGAGGTAATTACCCGGACGGTTCAATTGATGGTGCGTAGAGTCAAATGTTCTTAGCGTAAGGCTGGGTGTTGGTCCAAGTGATGATGAAATCAGATTCACTTTCACTGGAGAATATGAACCAAGCGTTCCAATTGGTGCATCAATTTGCCCTGCACTCGTCGCGAGTTTTACCGTAAACTCAGACCCAGGCATCATTTTTACGTAGGCTAGAGAGTAGTTGTCTTTAATTGAGGCATTTGCACCCAGGGTAAGTTTGGTTCCATTCAATACCGGACTTCCACTGATCAGGTTAAGCTCATCCTTTATTTCCAGGTCATTCATCAGAATCAGGAGTTCGCCATCGTCCAATTCTAAATAATCGAGGTTGATGTTAGGTATATTTACAGGAAGAAACTCTGACTCACCGATATACACTGAATCTCCAGCAGTAGGCACTATGCCGTCATCCCAATTGCAAACATCAAACCAGTTGCTATTTGCATGTCCAAGCCATTTTCCATGTTGCCCTCCCGGGCCAGGCACTCTGATCTTAAAGACCTCTGAAGTGTCATCACCACATGCCGTACTGCTGATCACCCTATAGTAAGAGGTAGCATTAATATTTTGATTTAGCACAGAATCTATCGCGCCTGCTATGCTGCTATAATTTGTATCGTTATTAGAGACCTGCCATTGTATGCTACCTTCCGTATCCTTCACCTGCAAAGCAACATTTGTCCCACTGCACACCAGCGTATCTTCGCAATAAATATCCCCTGCATAAACACAGGGTTCGAATCTAAGATCGGCATATCCATATGCCAGGGTTCTGATCAAATTGGTCGGCATCGCACTGGTTGAGTCGATAAATGTTGCCCCATGGATCAACACATTTGATTTTGTGATCGGGAATCTCAACCTTCCATAAACTCCTGAGCGCTGAGCGTTAAGCCTAACGGTGAATACATAGGTTTGATTGGCATTCAAATTAATTGGTGTGATGGGAATATAATTCCACTTACCATTTCCCGTTACGGTGAATGAGTCAATTGGATTACCTGATGAATAGTCAAACAAATGAACCTTGTGGGTCACTCCGTCTGACCAATCACCTCCAAGCTCGGTGATCTGACCGTTAACCTGTGGTGTAAATCTGAAACCCATATTGTAGTTCCAGTTCACGTTTCTTGAAATTGTTTGTGGCTTGCAAGATTGAAGGAGATAACCTGGATAGTATCGGTAGATGATAATTGGCGCTGAAGTATCTGTGCCACAGGCATTCGAAGAAATGGTCCTGTACCAGGTGTCTTCCAAAAATGAGCCCGTGTTCAGTGTACTATCGTTTTGTCCGACTATTGTGCTGTAATTGATCCCATCTGAAGACTTTTGCCAGGTCAGACTTCCATTGTGTTCTACAATGCGAATGGTTGTGCTATCGTAGACTGAGATAGAATTTTCGTCCGCTACAAGCTTACCCGCAAAGACACAAGGCTCAAACTTGATATCCGCATTCCCATAGTTCAACCTGCTGATGGTATTTGTTGGCATCAAATTGCTATTCCAACGATATGTTCCTGATTCTATGACTATTCCTCCAGAGCTCACTGGCATATCCATTACTGCATAGGTTCCACTATAAGGCTCAGTTAAACGAACCGCCACCACGTAGGTCTTTCCCTTTTTTAATTGAACCGGGTTAATGTCCTCATAATTCCATTTCATGCTGCCTTTTACCTGAGCAGAGGCTAAAACCTGTGCCGAGGAATCGTCATAAAGCCTAACAACATGTTCAGCGCCATCTCGCCACCTTCCTCCAAGTTTGGTTACGTAGCCATCGCTCTCACAAGTGAAGCGATAACCCATATTGTAATTCCAGTTGATGTCTTGATTCCAAACTCTGGGGTTTAAAGATCTTAAAGGGAAATTAGGATCAAGGACATTCACCTCATATACCTCACTGGTATCTACGCAGGTACCTGTATTGAGAATGGTTCGATAATACGTTGTTTGAAATGAGGGCCCTGTTCGCAGCAAGGCGCTTACCTCGCCCTGTATGTTCGAAAACGTGTTGTTGTCAATTGAACGTTGCCATTGTATGGGACCTGTTACCTGCTTAACTCTTAACTCCGCAGAATCACCCTGAAGAATGGAATTCTTGTCAGCTTCTATTGTGCCCGCATAGGAACAAGGTTCAAAAATGATATCTGCAAAACCATATGCTCTATTCACCAGAAGGTTTCTGGGCATCGCATCGGTTGAGTCAATGATCGATCCTCCCTGTATGATGATCCCACCATTTTCAACTGGGAAATCCACATCCCATGAATACATTCCACTGCTCTTGGCATTCAATCTAACCGCAACCACATATTGACTGTCTTCTTCAAGCTGTATATCGGCAATATCAAGATATTTCCAGTCGCCTGTACCCGTTACATCAAAGGAATCAATGGCAAGCCCTGAAGGGTATTTAAACAAACGAACCTTGTGACTGATCCCTGTACGCCACTTTCCTCCGATGTGCGTAACATATCCATCAGCTGTCGCTTTGAAGCGATAGCCCATATTGTAATTCCAATTGATATTCTGACCTGCTAATTCAGGGTCGAGCATCCCCAAAGGCTTGTAGCTCTGAGCATGTGATTGCCAGAACGAACAACAGAATAATAATATGGACAATAAGCGCAGTCTCATGAAGAACCTTTAAAGGTACGAAACAGAATTAAACAGTTGTATTAGTGTACTTTGGGTAATTTCTTGAATAATTTCTCAGGCATTGATGAATTCTGTGTTTATTAGTGTCCATGATCGACGAAAAAAAGCTTGAGAACTTTCGAAGAGAACTACATCAATATCCAGAGCTTAGTGGTGCAGAATTCGAGACACAAAAACGGATCGCTGAGTTTATTCAGAATGAACTTGGACTTAAGGGAAAAAAGCTTGGTCATACCGGACTCCTCTATTCGGTAAAACACGGTGACGGTCCTAAAATCCTGGCACGATTTGATATCGACGCACTCCCTATCCAGGAGGTGAATGACTTCGCCCATGCATCAAAGACCGTAGGGGTTTCTCACAAATGTGGTCACGATGGACACACGAGCATAGGTATTGGGTTACTCTCAAAATTGAGCTCAGATCCGATTAAAGGAGCGAATGTTGACATTCTGTTTCAACCAGCCGAAGAGATCGGAGAAGGCGCTGTGGCAGTGTTGGCAGATGAGAACTTCGATGTGAATGCTTATGAATATGCAATTGCCATGCATAATATTCCAGGTGTGGAGAAGAATAAGCTGATCGTCAAAGAGAAAGAATTCACTCCTGCGGTTCACAGCATCATCATTAAACTCAAAGGGCGAACTTCCCATGCTGCTGAACCCCTGAAAGGTGATAATCCAGCTTATTTGATGTCAGAGATCCTTTTAATGGCCAGGGAGATGGAAGACACTGACGAAAAATCGGACTCTTATGGTTTGATCACACCGGTGCATACGGTTCTGGGTAGTGAAGACTATGGAATCTCTGCTGGATATGCAGAGCTACACTTCACGCTCCGAACCTGGCAGCAAGAGAAGCTGGAAAGCCTCACTTCAGAATTTATTCGAGTCGTGGAAGAAATGGCTGCCGAAACACCTTTTGAGATCCAAAAGGAGAAACTGGCTGTATTTGCCGCGAACTTCAATGCTCCTGAAGTAGTTAAAGCCATTAGAGGAGCCGGTAAAAAGCTTGATCTATCAATTCAGGAAAAGGAAAAGCCCTTTCCCTGGGGGGAAGACTTCGGGTTATTTACCCAGGAGATCCCAGGAGCTATGTTTGGTTTAGGCGCTGGAATAAACTGTCCGGCACTGCATAATCCAGACTATGACTATCCAGATGAAATAACTGCAAGCGCCATCAATATCTTTTATCATAGCATATACCAACTCAGCAATGGAGAAGAACAATAGCAGCATTTTTCTAAGTCGCTCTGCGCTCAAGAACAACATTGATTTCATCAGAGGAGAACTGGGGGAGGATGTGATATTGTCCTCAGTGATCAAGGGAAACGCCTATGGTCATGGAATAGACAAAATGGTACCTGAGCTGGAAAAGCTCGGAGTGAGGCATTTTTCTGTCTTCAGCTTCGATGAAGCACAGAAAGTGCTGGATCATCGCACTAAAAAACGCTCCACCATTCTGATCATGGGTTTTGTTCCCGATTCAGAATTATCATGGATGCTTGAGCATAAGATCGAGTGTTTTGTGTTCAACCTCAACAGGCTCAGAAAGCTTGCTGAGCTCGCAAAGAAAAAGGGCACGAAAGCCAAAGTGCATATCGAGATAGAAACCGGAATGAACCGGACGGGGATCCCCAAAGAACTTTGGGAAGAGTGCGTTGAAATTTTGAAGTCCAATCGAAGTTCCCTTGAGTTTAAAGGACTTTGCACACATTTTGCCGGTGCTGAGAGCATTAGTAACTACAAGCGCATTCAAGATCAAAGAAAAATATTCAAGAACGCTTTGCGGCAATTCACTCGCAAATACAAAAGGCCTGAAATTGTGCACAGCTCGTGCAGTGCAGCTATTATTGGTTATCCTCAAGAAAACTGGGACATGGTAAGGATCGGCATTCTGCAGTATGGACTTTGGCCCAGCAGAGAATCATACATCTCTTACCTAACCAGAAAGAGGCTTAAAGAGGATCCACTGAAGCGGGTCATCAGTTGGAAATCGGAGGTCATGGATATTAAAAGGGTTGAGCCTGATCAGTTCATTGGTTATGGCACCACACTGCTTTCAGAAAAGCATATGAAGATCGCTACAGTGCCCGTTGGCTATGGGCATGGCTACAGTCGCAGTTTGAGCAACCAGGGTAAAGTGATCATCAAGGGCCACAGGCTCGATGTCATTGGTGTGGTCAATATGAATTTGATCCTGGTCGATGTAAGCGTCATTGATGATCTTGAGCCTGGAGATGAAGTCATCCTCATCGGTGATTATAACGGTATCTCTATCACGGTGGCCTCATTCAGTGATCTGAGTAGTCAGTTGAATTATGAATTGCTCACCAGACTCGACAAGGATATTCCGCGAAAGTTTATCACCTGAAAGGAAACCATAAAAAAAGGGGCTCTCGCCCCTCTTCTTTCCTTATGTATCACAGATCAGCTTTTGTCTGAGTCTATACCCAGTGTATCTGCAATTTCTTCGCGTTGCTTTTCGAGCACTACACCTAATTCGTCGTAGGTTTCCTTCAACTCAGATTGCAGCGCATCCTTTTTGGTTTTCATGTTATCGAGCATTTCGCGACTTTCCTGCTTGAAGCTATTGGTAGTATTCTCCACATTCGCTTCCAGGCGATTGCGTTGCTTTTCAACCTGGCCTCTTAGCTTG
>CBFHWY010000037.1:0-26930 GCA_965659675.1 Salibacteraceae bacterium
ACAGCTTGTGGAACTGAAACAGTTGAGTTTGATATTGATCCTCCAGCTCCAGGAGCGGGTGCAGGTCCAAACTTCCAGCTAGCTGCCGACTATGATTCAGTATGTGTAGGTGACCCTGTAACGATTACAGCATCTGGCGCCCTCACAGGAACTACTGGTGGTTATGACTGGGGGAATGGTTTTACTACCAGCAACTCATTTGTTGCTAGTGGCCCTGGTACTTACGTGGTAACTGTTACAAACTGTGTGAACGATAACTCAGTTGATTCCATCACTATTGATGCGATCAGCTCAGTAACAGCGGCTATCACAGGAAACGCATTTATCTGTCCAGGTGGAAACACAACACTTAGTGCTACCGACTATGCTAGTGGATCTTATAGCTGGTCTGACGGAACGAGCTCTTTGGGTAGTTCAAGAACATTAAATGTAAATGCAACAGGACGTTACTATGTAACTGTTACTGCTTGTGGTTTCAACGATACAACGAGTCTTGCAGTGCAACTTGAGCCACTTCCGAATGGAACAGTGCAGGTTACAGGTCAAACTGAGATCTGCGAAGGTGGTTTGATCAGCCTGACTGCTAACTCAAATGTAGATTCAATTGTGTGGAATAACGGAGCTCAGGCTAATTCAATTCCATTGACACAAGCGAATCAATCTGGAGATTACTTCTACGTTGCTTATAACGGTTGTGGAGATGCTCATAACTCTGATACCGTTTCGATCACGATCAACCCTAAACCATCTGCTCCAACGATCAGCCTGGCACAGGGAGTTTATACTTCAAGCGTTTCAACGAACGTACAGTGGTATGTAAATGGTAATCCAGTTGCAGGTGCGACTTCACAGACATTTGTTCCTACTTCACAGGGACAGTTGATCAGTGCGAAGCAGATCGATCCTACATCTGGTTGTGAGTCTGATTTCTCAAATGTGATCAGAGATCCAACCAGTGTGAATGATATTACTGCTGAGCAAGGTTTTGCAGTTTATCCTAACCCGAACAATGGCCAATTTGAGTTAGCGCTTAAAACGGTAGGTGAGGTTAAGGTAAATGTTAGCAATGCGATCGGACAAACAGTTTACCATAATGTGTTTAACGTGAGTGGTTCTGCAAGTTTTGATCTGAACCTTAACGATGCGCCAAAAGGAATGTACTTTGTACACCTGGAGGGTGCAGGAATTGAAGCAACACAAAAGGTGCTGATTCAATAAGCTTGATCACATAACAGAATAAGGAAACCCCGAGAGATCGGGGTTTTTTTATGCGCCACGTTGTTGTAGGACCTCGGAAAGAAAGATTCCAGCGGCTACGGACACATTCAATGAAGCAGTTTTACCGATCATTTGAATGGATACGGCCGCATCAGCAATTTTGAGGATGTCCTGACTGACCCCTTTTTCTTCAGAGCCCATAACTAAAACGGAGGGCAGTTTCCAATCTGCGCGATGATGCGCTTTGTCGGCTTTTTCGGATGCGCAGATCACCTGCAAGCCACTTTGTTTCATGTCGAGCAGTGTGGCCCTTAAAGAGTGTGTTCTTGCGATCTTGAGGTTAAAAATGGACCCAGCAGAAGTCTTTACAGCATCGGCATTGACGGCTGCGCTACCTCTGTTGGGAATCAGCACAAGATCCACTCCAAAGGCCTCTGCTGAACGCATAATGGCACCGAAATTTCGCACATCACTCACTTCATCAAGTGCAAGTACCAGGGGAAGCTTCCCCGTCTCAAAAAGACGAGCGATCACTTCGTCTGCCTTGTGAAACTCAACCGGCGAAACCAGGGCAATGTGTCCCTGATGATTTCTGTTCGCGAATTTTTTGAACCACACTCGTGGAACCCTACTTAAGGGAATATCTTGCTCAAAACAGAGCGACTTGATCTCTGAATTAAGATCTTTCTGAATGAAGACCTTTTCAACAGAGGTTCCAGATTGTATGGCCTCTTCAATGGCTCTCTGGCCGTAAATGTACTTGCTTTTCAAATCTTATAGGCTATGTGGTCTGCCAGAACGCCAATCGTCCACGGCGCGATACCAGTTGTTCTTATAAATGCTTGAACGATTTAGAATGTAATCATTGTTGGTAAATGGGTTTCGTACCCTTACGAAAACAAAATTTAAAGAAACCTGATTGTTCTCTTCACCGTAGATCCAGGTTTCCGTTTTGCCGTTCTTGTAAATGATGTCAGGCGGACCAAAAATGATGTACACCATACCCCGGTCTGACTTCCAGCCCTCAACATGACTGCTAAAATGAAAGTTTGATAATTCGACGCGTCCATAAAAATCTGCGATCAGCTTTTCTGCTTTTTCTGTTTTACCCGTGGTATTGATCCAGAATGACTCAATTCCTTCCTTGGTGCTTGTCTTATCCTTCAAGTAGAAGTAATCTTTCCTGCTCATGATGTAGCGCATCGGCTTTAGCATGGCCTCATATGTGGTCACTTTCGGGAAATCACTTCCAAAGGCAAAAAGACTCAGACCTTTCTTGTTATCCGGATTCGGGATCAGGTGATAAAAACCGGTTTTTTGAATGATAAAGGTGTCACTTAAGGAGAAGATGAAGCCTGAGTCGCTGTTGTAGTTGAAAGGCTTTGGGTTATAATTGGAAAAGGGTGGGGGAGGCATAGCAAACTCTCTGTCATAGTAATTCACCTTGATCAGGTCGATGTGCATTTGGTTATAAAAGATCCTTAGTTTTTGCCCTTTGTTAAAGTAGGGTTCAAACATGAGCTCACCACTTTTTGCATCAAGAACTTTGAAATTCTGCCGGTTGAGCTTGTCGGCTTTTTTCACCTCAATGAAACTGCGTTCGCTGTTCTTTCGATTCAGGTCGGTGGTTGTTAGACTCAACAAATAATTACCCGAATCGATCTTGAGCTCCACAAAGCCTGTTAAATAGTTGTTGAGTTGTTTTGGATTCAGGTCTTCGAGATAAAAACTGGAACTGTCAATCACAAGTTCAGATTCATAAGAAGAGAACAATTTGTAACTCACCCTTACTCTAGCCGTGAAACTTTCATTGCTAGGGTCTTTAACATACAGAAGCTTCCGACCATCGATCTTAAAGTGCAGCTGCGAAACCTGATCATCCAGATGATACATGCTGAATTGCGGGAAGATCCTCTTCCTACTGTTCTTGTAGAGATAGGAGAAGTTGTCGACACTGAGTTTATAGCTCGATGAACAAGCGAATAAGAATGCCAGGCTGAGAAGACCAAGTATTTTAGCTGTGATCCTCATTGTCGGTTAATTCAATATCCTCTGCTTCGTCCAATAGTTCTCTAGGCAGCTCTTTATTTCCTTTTGCACCAAGATCGCGGATCTTTTTGGCGCGGCCAACCAGGTTGCCCTTTCCTTCGCTGAGTTGTCCCATGCCCTTATCGTACTCGTTTGAAGCTTTTTCTATGGCTGAACCGATCTTCTGCATGGTTTCTGTGAAGCCAACAAATTTGTCGAACATCTTACTTGCTTCTTCAGCAATTTGCTGAACATTGCGATTCTGCTTTTCCTGTTTCCAAATGGAAGCCACGGTCTTTAGGGTGGCCAATAATGTTGCAGCAGAAACAATGACAATATTTCTTTTATAAGCGTAATCATAAAGATCCTGGTCATGCTGCATGGCCAGTTCAAAACCCTGCTCAACAGGGACAAACATGAGCACCACTTCAGGTGAGTCGAGTCCAGCACCAGAAGGATAGGCCTTTTCTGAAAGAAGCTTTATGTGGTTCTTGATGGATATGATGTGCTGATCCAGAAGCTTCTTTCTGCGCTCAGGGTCTTCTTCATTGCTGTAGTCCATGTAAGCTTTTAGACTCACCTTGGAATCGATGATCAGGTGTTTCTTATCTGGAAGATAAACCAGTGCATCCAGGCGAATGGTCTCGCCCGCAGCATTGGTGGTGGTGTACTCCCTTTCATACTCAACACCTTCTTTTAGTCCGGCGATGGTAAGGACACGTTCCAGAACAAATTCCCCCCAGTTTCCCTGAGTTTTTGATTCGCCTTTTAAAGCCGTAACGAGCGCCTGAGCATCCTCACTGAGCTTCTCATTCTTAGAACTCAGATCGGTTATAATGGTGGACAGTTTGGTGTTCCAGGTGTTGGTTTTCTCCTGATTCTTCTCTACTTGTTCTTTGAATTTCTCAATGTCCGTCTTTAGTGGCTCAAGCAGTTGCTGAAGCTTTTCTTTGTTTTTCTCGGTAATACTTTCTGCAGAGCGATTGAGTATGGCATTGGCAAGGTTCTCGAACTCTGATTTAAACTTTTCCTGAAGTTCAAGCAGCTCTTTTCGGTCTTTTTGCAATTGCGCAGTTAGTGCTTCGTTTCGCTCCTGTACCCTGGAATTTTCACCAAGAAGTCGGTCGTTTTCATCATCCGTCTGCTTTTTCTCACTTTTCAGTTCAGCAAGACTTTCAGCCAGTTGCTCGCTTACCGCATTTAGCCGTGCGTTCTCCTGAAGCAGTTCGCTAGACTCACCCTCTTGTTTGCCCCTTAACAAAAGGAAAATAACCACAACAATGCCAAGAAGCAAGGCAACCAATAATATGATGAATATTGTTTCTCCCATTTGTTACTCAAAGCTATTAGAAATAGTTAACCAATCCGAAGTGTACTTTCCCAGTTCTTAGGAGGAATGGGTTGTTTTGCTGTCGGCCTAGCGCATAACTAAAACTAAAAATACCGGCTCTTGTTTCGAAGCTCATACCTGCGCCGATTCCAATGGGCTGATCAAAGCTTCTATTGCCAAGAGATAAGTCTTCATAATAGGCTATATCGGTAAAAGCGAAGAGATAGGAATTTTGCTCTAATAGAAAGCGATATTCAAAGCTATAAATAGCATAGAAGGATGCGAATATTTCCTCAATATCAAAGCCTCTTAAGGTTTGTATACCTCCAATTCTGAAAAGCTCGTTCCTGAATAATTGATCATTTCGAAGCCATCCACTTTGGATTCGATTCAGAATGGTGTTTCTCGAAAATAATGGAATGAACAAGCTGATATCTGTACTAAGCTCAAATTGAGTACTTCTCAAATTGAGTGAGTCATACAATTCTGGATTGATGGCTGGGTTTTCTCTAATTACCTTTTGTCCGGTGTTTGCCTCAAGGCTTACACGATAACCCTTTGTAGGATTGTATCGATAATCCAGTTTTTCAAAATTGAAACCAATACCATAGAAATTGATACCGACATCAGCATAATCAGGCAAACTACTGATATTCGCCAAACCTGATGTCGAAATGATGTTACTTGAGGATCTTCCGATACGTAAACTGAGTTGATTGTTTCCTTTGATGCGATAATTAAAACGCGCCTCTGCTCGAATGCTGCTGAAGAGAGTGTCTCTTCGATACAAAAAGAATTTAGCGCCTAAACCTATTGGTGTGTTGAGTAGGAAAGGATAATCGCCCTGTATTTTGATATCCTGGGTTCGATCCTGAAGTTTCCGCCAGTTTAACAAGATCTCATCTCCTTGTTTAAAGCTGTTCAACAGATTCAACTTGATGTCACCTGTTAACACCACATCGCCAAACTCGTCTGGCAAAAGCCCCAGTATGCCATCAATAACATTTGCTTTTCTGTCCTCAACGTAAAGGTTCACTCTCGCTGCACCTGACTCAAAGTATATCTCAGGTTCTTTTTTGATCTGTAAGAATGGGTTCTCTTTGATGCGAAGGGGAACAGCAGCCAAAAGTGATTCATTGTAGGGGCGTCCCTTTTTGAGTTCCAAATAGTTTCTGATGTAATTGGGATTAGTCTCCGTCTCACCTAAAACGGCAATACTATCCAGGAGGATCAATGGCCCTTTATCTAAGGAGAGTGCTGCGACAATGCCTTCTTCTTTTTCTTCAACATTTGCTAATCCGACCTCTGCAAATGGGTAACCTTTGTTTTCACAGAGCTTCAATATTCGGCGCTTTAAGAATGTGAGCTGGGCGGGGCTTACCACTTCTCCTTCAAAATACCTGCTTTTGAACCCGGCTTCCTGAAGTAGGTCGAGGTCTTCTTCATTGGCTGTGATCTCCATCCATTGATAGACATGGCCTTTCTCAATGAAAACCTGATTGACGAGACTATCAATTTGTTGAGAATCTATTCGAGCAAGGAGATAGCCCATATTGATAAGCTCATTGAGTTGTGCTTTTATCAATTCCTCCGTTTTCGCGCTATCAGCTGTTTCAACTTTAGTCTCCAGCTCAGAATTCAGATAGATCTCCAATTCACTTTGAGTGTAGGCAAACTGAAAGCAAACGAAAGCCATTAAAAGGGACAGTACTTCTTTCAAATCCTCCAATCGATTGGTTCTACATTCCTGGATCTCAAGTACTCATTTGCTTTTTTGAAATGATCACAACCAAAGAATCCGTTATGAGCAGATAGGGGTGAGGGGTGAGCGGCCTTCAATATAAGATGCTTTTGCTCGTTGATCAGACTCGCTTTTTCGCCGGCGAAACGTCCCCACAGCAAAAAGACCAATCCTGATCTTTGATCAGATAGTTGCCTGATGCATGCATCTGTGAACCGCTCCCAACCTTTTTTTCGGTGAGAACCAGCTTCTGCTTTTCTTACGGTGAGTATCGCATTGAGCAACAAAACTCCCTGGTCTGCCCAATGGCTGAGATCTCCGTCAGAAGGGATATCAAGATCATACTCAGTGCGGATCTCCTTGAATATGTTTAATAGCGATGGTGGTTTTCTAATGCCCTTTTGAACCGAAAAACAGAGTCCGTGTGCCTGACCCGGACCGTGATATGGATCCTGACCGAGGATCACCAATTTCGTCTTGTTAAAGGGACAACGATTGAATGCTTCGAAAATGTGCTCACCTTTAGGGTAGATCTCATGCTGCTGTTTTTCTTTAATGAGAAAGGACTTTAATTCCCTGAAGTAGTCGGCCTTAAATTCTTCTGCCAGAATTTCTTTCCAGGATGACTCAATTTTTGGTGAGATCTTCGTTTCCACAAGTTCGAAATTAATATTGTTTGGGATTAACAATTGTTGATATCACAAGATAGTAACGTGTTAGCATCATTTTAGGTATTAAATCATAAGCAGACTTCATTTTCGTAGTTTTGAAACAATGGAAAATGTGACCAATTTAGGTAAGACCAGTAAGTCAAGATTAAGCCCGATGCAACAGATGGATCCCCTTGAATTTGGGAAGGTTCAGCCGCAAGCTGTTGATCTTGAGGAGGCTGTTCTTGGTGCGCTCATGCTTGACAAAGAAGCGGTCAATGATGTCATCGATTTTCTTTCTCAAGATAGTTTCTACAAGGATCAACACAAGAAGATCTTTAAGACCATACAACACCTTTTTCAGCAGTCTGAGCCCATCGATATCTTAACAGTTACTGAGCAGTTAAAGAAGGATGGTGAATTAGATGTGGTGGGTGGAGCGAGTTACATCGCTCAGCTCACAAATAGGGTAGCTTCATCAGCAAATGTTGAGTTTCACGGCAGGATCATAACCCAGAAACATATCCTGCGAGAGCTGATCCGGATATCTTCGGAAACCATAAAAGATGCATACGATAACACAACAGATGTTTTCGACCTACTCGATAGAACAGAACAAAACCTATTTAATGTAGCTGAAGGGAATATCCGAAAGAGTTTTGATAGCCTTTCAGACTTGATGCACAAAGCCTTAAAACAGATCGAGGAAGCCCAAAATAAGGAAGGTTCTGTTACGGGAATAGAAACAGGCTTCTCTGAGTTGGATAAGGTAACCGGAGGTTTTCAGCCTTCAGATCTTGTGGTTTTGGCAGCCAGACCTGGTATGGGTAAAACAGCTTTTGTCCTCTCAATGGCCAGAAACACTGCGGTCGATTTTCAAAAACCGGTGGCAGTCTTCTCTCTGGAGATGTCGAGCCTACAATTAGTAAATCGTTTGATCGCTTCCGAGTCGGAATTGGATTCTGACAAACTCAAAAAGGGCGAACTCAAAGACTATGAATGGGAGCAGTTGCAATCAAAGATTGACCGACTATCCGAAGCGCCGATCTACATTGATGATACGCCTGCTCTTTCGGTTTTCGAGTTAAGGGCAAAGTGCAGACGCCTAAAGGCCCAATTTGATATTGATATGGTGATCATCGATTACCTTCAATTGATGACCACCGGGGGTGATGGAAAAGGGAATAGGGAGCAGGAGATCTCTACCATCTCGAGATCCATCAAGTCGATCGCAAAAGAATTGAATATCCCGATCATTGCACTTTCTCAGTTAAATCGTTCTGTGGAAACAAGAGGTGGAGATAAAAAACCTCAGCTATCCGACCTCAGGGAGTCGGGAGCTATTGAGCAGGATGCTGATATGGTGATGTTCATCTACCGTCCGGAGTATTACGACATCAAAGAAACGGCTGAAGGTCAACCTACAGATGGTTTAGGTGAATTGATCATTGCCAAGCACAGGAATGGAGCGCTTACCACCGTGCCTCTGAAATTCATCCAGCGTTTGGCTAAGTTCACCGATCTGGAAACTGTTGAGGACTACGGATTTGGGGCACCTGGTGCGGTAGGAGATGAGTTTGATCCTGAAAGTGGTGGTTTTATAAAGTCTTCGAGAATGGATGACCTCGACTCCTATGAAGAGGATGATGATCCACTCATCTGATTCGGCTTGAATTTTGATTATTTTCATGGCATGAGGAAAGTATTGCTCATCGTTTTTGTCTTTTGCTGGAGCCATTTAAGCGCATCAGAGATCCTCATAAGCATGAATGAGGATCAGACGAATCACCTTAAAGCTTATGGAATTGCCTACTGGGTGCTCACACAGGATGTTGAGGTGAAGTGGCTGCTCAATTATGAAGGCGGGAGTTTCATGATGCCTTATTACAAGGATATTGAAGATGAATGTAATATTCGGGGCGTATCTTATTCCATCATTCCAGATAGCAGGGCTGCAGCGATAGCCAGAGAAATTGCCAATCCGGAAGTGAACATGGAGCTGATCCGTTTAGAAAAAGCTCCAAAAATGGCAGTCTATTCGCCCAAAGGAAAACAACCCTGGGATGACGCGGTGACACTGGTACTCACTTATGCTGAGATACCCTATGATGTGATCTATGATGACGAGATCATTAGAGGAGATCTTCATCTCTATGATTGGCTACACATGCACCATGAGGATTTTACCGGTCAATACGGACGCTTTTATGCAGCATACAGAAATGCGCCCTGGTACAGGGAGCAGGTGAAAGAATTTGAAGAGGCTGCTGCAAGATTGGGTTTTGCAAAGGTTTCAGACCTAAAGCTGGGTGTTGCACTGAAAATTCGGGACTATACTGCAGGAGGTGGCTTCCTTTTTTCTATGTGCTCTGGAACCGATTCCTATGATATCGCGCTAGCGGCTGAAGGAGTTGATATCTGTGAATCGATGTTCGATGGCGATCCTGCAGATCCTATGGCGCAATCAAAGCTCAAGTTCAATCAAACCTTTGCTTTCAAAGATTTCACGCTCTCGAAGAACCCAATGGAATATGAGTTTAGTTCAATTGACGCTACCAGAGTGCATGCCCGGACCCCAGAACACCTTGACCTCTTCACTCTCTTTGAGTTTTCAGCAAAATGGGATCCTGTCCCAAGTATGTTGAACCAGAACCACGAGCAGGTTGTGAAAGGCTTTATGGGACAAACCACGGCATACAACAAGAAGTATATCAAGCCAGAGGTGATCATTTTGGGAGAAAGTAAGGCATTAAACTCGGCAAGATATATCCATGGAAAGTTCGGTAAGGGTCAATGGACCTTCTATGGCGGACACGACCCGGAGGATTATCAGCATTTCGTGGGTGATCCACCAACAGACTTAAACCTTCATCCGAACTCGCCGGGATACAGACTCATTCTCAACAACGTGCTCTTTCCAGCTGCTAAGAAGAAAAAACAAAAGACCTAAGGGTTAACCAGGGTGCCATTGGCCCATCGAAAGGATGCGATCTCCTTCATGTATGCTGATCTGGTTTTAGCCAGCTTCAGCTCTGCTTCGATGAGCTTTGATTCTCGTCGATTCACTAAGAAAAGAGAACTTTCACCATTCTGAAACTTCTGGCGTTCAGCGGCTAGTAATGCCCGATAATTCTCCACATTGTTTTCCAGGATGCCGAGCTGTTCATCGAATAAGGATACATTGAGTAGGCTAGAGCGCTGTTTATTCTCCAGCTCTCGCGTCTTTAGATTCAGATCATATTCTGAAGTTCTGATCTTGACATTAGCCATACCCACATCTCCAATTCCTTTCCTTACAAAAAGGGGGAATTTGGCACTCACCCCATACTTGAAGTTGTCAGTAAGAATGGGGTCGAATCGATCATCGAACGGGCTATTTTGTCCACTGAGGAAGTTGTAATGTACATCAAGTTCAGGTTTTAGACTTTCGATCTTGAGTCTTCGATCAAGGACCAGGTTTTGGATCTTCAGTTGATAGATACGAACCACAGGGTGATCACCTACCGTATTGAGGGTTTCGGCCGTCCAGTTCAATTGGTCCTCCCAATTCAAAAGCGGCCTCAGGGTGGTATCTGCCAAATTTTTACTGGTATCGTTCTGCCACATGAAATTATTGATGCGATAGGACATCATGTAGAAGTCAATACGTGAATCGCGAAGTTGTGCCTCACGCTGCTGCAATTGAATGAATGCCTCAAGTGTATCAACGGCGGCAAGGTCACCGGTGATATAGCGTTCACGCACCGATCTGAACCTAAAATCTGCAAGCCCCACAGCTTCTTCAAAGATCTCCAGCTTTTGTGCAGTGTATGCCCACGACCAGTAGATCTTCTGGGCATCAAGCATAAGGTCAAGAAGGCGCAAACTGCGTTCAAAAGGAGCGGCTTTCTTGTCGTTAGAGGCCTGTCGTAAACGAGTTCTGGCAGGGTCGGTGAACAATCCTTTACCTACTGGAAGACTTACGCCCGCTATCACCAGCCCATCGGATGGGGTATAATTCTGAGGATTAAGTCTGGCTCCTTCATTTACCTGATAAGCGGCTTTCACTTCCAGACCGCCTAAACGTGTAGGTAATTTCACTCCTCCTTCACGGAGATCAAAGTACTCATCCTCTTTGAATTCTTTAGCACCCAAACTACCATAAACGACTGGATCAAAGCTTCCTCGTGCGGAGGTCATTTGCTTTCTCGCCATATCGATCACCAAATCGGCATTTTGCGCCTCTGGGTGATTTTCAAGGACGATCTTGGTGAAGTTCTCTGGGCTTAAACCTTGCCCGAAAACCTCGCCTGCAAGTAAAGACAAGATTATGATCACGTAACGGGTCATGGTCTTCTATTCTTTGATCTCCTTTCTCTTAGGTTCCTTTGGCATTAGCGGGTTATCCACCTGATAGAAATCCGGTGGGAAGGCATTGAGCTGTCGCCATATCTCATACCAAACTGGAACATCGTTAAGCAGGAAGATGCCTTTAGCACCAGAACCTGGCCTTAAGAGTGAAGGCCAATCCTTGTCGTTAGGATCCGGCTTGATCAGTATCCTGTACATGTCGTTGTCGCTTATCACACGATCGATAGCGGTTACTTTACCTCCAAAGGTTCCAAATGACATGTTTGGCCATCCTGAAAACACGAGTGCTGGCCAACCATCAAACAAGAGCCTTACCGTTTCACCAGGCTGCACGAGAGGCAAGTCAATGGGGCGCACATATAATTCTGCGGCGAAATCAAGGTTCTCCGGAATGATTCGAATAATGGGCTGCCCTTCCTTGATCACCTCACCGATACCTGATTGGATCGCTTTTGCCAGGTAGCCATTTTGAGGTGCTGTAATGATGTAATAACCACTTCTGGTAACAACACTGTTCAACTTATTCTGGATCTTCTGGATATCATTTTGAGCATTGAAGGCCATTGATTCTGCACTGTATCGATCTGAATCGATCTTGGATAGCTTCTCGCTCAGTTCATTGTAAAGTCTACTGACCTCCATTTCCTGCACACTATAAGCATTTCTGCTTTGCAGTAGTTTGTTCTCACTTGAGATGAATTTGGCTTCTGTTTCCCTCAGTTTGATCCTTCTGCTTTCCAGGTCTGTGAGTGACTTTAAACCCTGATCATATAGTTTCTTTAATCGTTCAAAGCGAATGACTGATATATCGTATTCCTGTTTTGCTGCTACTACAGAGGCTGAGTCTGAGGTCACCTTAAACCTTGCCTGCTCTAGCTTTCCTCTTGCCTGCCTGATCTTCATGTTTATACTGGCTTGAGTGGCAGCATACTGAGCTCCCAGAGCTTTGATCTTGGAAGAATAGCTTTTGTAGGCAGCTTCCTTTGCTTTGAGCTGACTCTTGAGTCGAGTCACGAAAGAGGTGTCCATGTAGCTATCTTTCACCTCGCTGATCCTTAAAATGGTATCGCCTCTTTCGATATAATCACCTTCCTGAATGTACCATTCTTCAATTCTTCCTGGGATCACCGCATGAACGGTTTGTGGCCTATTCTCAGGATTTAATGCGGTAAGCACTCCACCAGACTGAATATTCTGTGTCCATGGCATGAATAGGATCACTACAAATGCGATGAATAAGCCGATCATCCACCTGCTTAAGACTCTCGCAGAATTCATCTTGGTGGTAGACTGCATGGACTGGAGTTTGTCCTCGTCAACCTTAACCTCTATGTCATTTGAAATGCCTAACATCAGATGAATATTTCCGGATAGAAATCCATTTCTTTTATCTCTTCATGCGGAGCATCTGCGATGATCTCACCTTCCTTTAAAACAACCACCCTGTCGCATTTACTTGCCATGATTGGGTCATTAGAGACCACCAGGATCGACCATGGCTGCTTTTTGGCCGTAAGGAAATTGCTAATGTTCTCCTTGATGTTCCTCTGCAAGTTGTGCATCACTTCTTCTACAACCAGTAGCTTCGGCTCATGCACGACAGCTCTTGCGATAATGATCAACCTCGCGATGCTTCTTGGTAATTCACTTCCTTCAGGTTTAATGTAGGTATTGTATCCCAGAGGTAAGTTTCTGACATATTCATCCAGACCCAACTGATCGGAAACTTCTTTGAGATGCACAAAATTCACATTGGGACGATCCATTGTAATGTTCTGTTCTATCGTCCCTGGAAAGATCATTTCCTGAGTTAAAACATCACCGATGTGTTCGCGAACACTTTCAATATTCAGGTTTCTGAGTGGCACGCCATTGTAGGTGATGTTTCCACCAAAATCCTGAAATAAACCCGATACCAGATTAATGAGGGTTGTTTTTCCACTTGCGTTGTAACCAGCAAGGCATACCCGCTCTCCTGATTTCATTTTAAAGTCAATCCCTTTTAGGGTCTCTTTTGACGCATTGGTATATGAAAAACTAAGATCCTGAATGGCGATCTCCATTCCTTTCCCCGTATCAACACTGTCAAAATCAACTCCCGTTGATCGCTCCACCGGGATGTCCATAACATATCCGATCTTGTGAGTGGCAGTGAGCACATCAAAGATCGTCTCAAGTGCTCTTACCAATTTCTCAATAGACTGACCGATAAGAATGATCACAATTTCAGCAGCCACAAATTGCCCGATGGACAACTCCATGTCAATGACCAAAATACCCCCAATAAGAAGAAGGCCTCCAGTTAAAATCGTTCTGAATATCACAGAATTAATGAAGAGGAAAAGGATCACACGAAAGTGCTTTTTCCTGACCTTGATATAGTTATTGGCAAGAATATCAGTGAATTTCAGGGGGAGCGAAATGTTTCCCGAAAGCTTGAAGGTCTCCATGGTTCTGGCGATCTCTTCCAACCAATGTGCTAGCTCATATTTGTGCGTTGATTCCTGGATAGAGGTCCTCAAACCCGAGTTCCATGAGAAATGAAAGATCAGGTATAGTACGACCATATTACCAACCCCGAAGAATATGAAGAACGGGTGGTAGAATGAGAGTAGTGTAATTCCAAAAAAGATCTGAAACAGCGCTGTGGTGATGTCTATGGTCACCTTTGGAATCCCTTTTTGAATGGTAAGGGTATCAAAGAAGCGATTAACCAGCTCAGGTGGGTAGTATTTACTGAGAGCCTCGATCTTAAATTTTGGGATTCGGCTTGCAAATGCCATAGCCGAACGCACGAAAATTCTCTGCTGAATAATCTCCGTAAGGATGATCTGCATCATCTGCAAGCCACCGGTCACAAATATTCCCGCTGTAACCAAAACAACGAGCAAGACCCAGGAGGAGGAAATGGCTCCAGCCATCACCAAACCAATGATCGCCTGCACTCCCAGCGGAAGGGTAAGGCTGATCAATCCGCTGGCAATTCCGTATATCTGGATATACAAGATATCCATCTTATCGGGACTTAACAGCGTGAAAAAACGTTTTAAGACGTCATTCATTTGTAGCAGACTTCACCAAATATAGCTATCACCGAAAGAATGATAGTATTACTATTATTAAAAAAACTAAACACCTCCTTGTGTGAAAAGTTCGGAAAAAATACAAAAGCCTGCGGATTCTGAACAAGTCTGAGGTTTCTGTGAGGCATAGGGATTACAAGCTTAGGTGTGATTTTAAGTATAAGTAAATCAAGACTATAGACTTATTCCTTGAGTTCGAGTGTTTTATTCACAATATGAAGAAGAAAAGCCGAGAGTTGATGATCATCGCGAGGATCCAGGTCAGTAAGGCTTGGCAGGTGTTCCGAGAAGAAATGCTGCTTGTGACATAGCTCGATCAGGGCAGAAACAAGTGAGTGAGGGTAGGGGTAGTTTGGGTCAATGTGTTCAACGATCTCAGCAATTTCTCCGCAAATCCGCTTATAACTCAGGAAATAGCCCTCTTTGTTTTCCTGATCTACAATCGTGGTGAGATAAGCTTTGCTTGACTCTCTCACTACGATGCGATGCAATGCGACCTCATCGATATGAAGATGTTCATCATCTGATTTGAGGGGCCTGGAGATCGTTTCAATGGCGATCTTCAGCTGCTCAGCTGCAGAATCAATATTCTCAATACTACTTTTTAAGCGATATTCAAACCAATTCCAATACCAGGAAACCAGGTAGATCAGGAGTTTGTGTTTGTTTTCGAAATACCTATAAACTGAGGCTTCAGTGGAATTGATCTCTTCGGAGAGCTTTTTGAAATTGAAACGTTCAAAGCCAAGCTCGTCGATCATTAATATACTGTGCTTCAGTATCCTTCTACCTAGGTCAGTATCCTCTGGATTCTTTAGGTAGATCTTTTCAGAAACTTTGGCCTGACTTAACATTACACGATGTTTAGATGTCTATATGTTTTAGTTCCACCTTTATCTCCTTTGACCTGGATGACAATTGAAAATCCCTAATGATCTCTTTGATGTCATATGGAATGAGCTTCGCTTTCTTACCATCTATGGTCACCATCGAATTCGGTTCAAACTGCGAAAGGGTGAGCTGCAAACTGCCTTTATTCAAAAAGCTGATCTCTTCAGATAATTCAATGGTATAGTGGTGGTGTCCGCTTTCCATCTGATCCTTGACGCAGATATAATTGGTGTGATAGTTGGTTTTGAGAATGAAGAATATTGAGCTGAGCAATCCTATGCAGATCCCGATGAGCAGATCACTAAAAAGAATCGCAAGGATGGTGATAAGAAAAGGCCAGAACTGATCCCAGCCTAAACGGAATATCTTAGCATATAGCTTCGGTCGGGTGAGCTTATATCCAACAATAAAAAGAATAGCGGCTAGCGCAGAAAGAGGAATAAGACTCATGTATTTCCCAATAAATGCCACACTTGCCAATATGAGTACCCCGTGAATGATCGTAGCCATCTTGCTTTTGGCGCCCGCGTCAATGTTGGCACTCGAGCGAACAATGACCTGGGTGATAGGAAGTCCTCCAATAAGGCCCGAAAGCGTATTGCCAACACCCTGAGCGATCAATTCCTGATTAGTATCGGTGATGCGACGCTGTGGATCTAGTTTATCGGTGGCTTCAACACATAGAAGCGTTTCCAGGCTTCCCACAATAGCAATGGTAAATCCAGATAAATATACCTGCAAATTTCCAGCCGCACCGAAGTCCGGAAGAGTGAAATTATTGATGAAATCCGTGAGATTGGTATTGCTTGGCAGGTTCACTAAATGGCTCTTATCCAAATAAAGCAGCGGATGCAAGCTGTAAAACCATTCATTTAAGGCAACTCCTGCTACTACGGCCAGCAATGGGCCAGGTATCACACTTATAAATCCACCCCTGTTTCGAACAATACGTGACCAAAGGATCAGAATGGCTAAACTAACAAGACATATGATGATGGCTCCGGGATGAATATAGTTGACAGAGTTAATGATCTCCGAAAAGGTGTTTTCACCATCTATCTGAAAAAACTCCAGATCTCCTTCCGGATCTTTATCATATCCAAATCCATGTGGGATCTGTTTTAGGATCAGGATCAGACCTATGCTGGCGAGCATGCCCCTAATGACGGATAAGGGAAAGTAGTAGGCGATAACCCCACCCTTTAGCAAGCCAAATGCGAGCTGTATGATTCCGCTAAAAACGACGGCCAAAAGAAAAGCTTCAAAGCCCAGGTCTTGAATCGCACCCAAAACGATGATGGTGAGTCCGGCTGCAGGACCACTGGCCCCAGTATGAGAGTTTGATATAGCTCCAACAACAATACCTCCCAGGATCCCAGCGATTAGCCCACTGTACAGCGGGGCACCTGATGCCAGGGCAATACCCAGACATAATGGTAATGCTACGAGGAATACCACTATACCAGCCGGAATATCGTGTTTGAGATGATTGAACATTATCCTAACAAAATTAAGAGAATGATAGTCTTACTATCAAATTCAACAGAAAATAGTCTACTGGGATATAACCCGAACCTGTTCTTTGACCTTTTTCGCCAGGGCATATACCTCTTTTGAGTCGCTACCTGTAACAGTGATGTGACCCATCTTACGGAAAGGCTTGGTTTCCTTTTTTCCATAGATGTGAGGGTGAACACCTGTGAGGGCTAAAACCTCGGAAAGACCTTCATATTTAACCAGTCCTTCATGATCAGGGTCTCCCAATAGATTTAACATCACACTTGGCTGGGTGATATGGGTGTCTGCAAGTGGGAGACCTAAAATTGATCGTAAGTGTTGCTCAAATTGTGAAGCGTTGTTTCCTTCAATACTTTGATGTCCACTATTATGGGTTCTTGGAGCGACTTCGTTTATGAGTAATTCTCCTTTTTTGGTAAGGAACATTTCAACCCCAAGGATGCCTACCATTCCAAAAGCTTCAATGCATTTTTCAGCAAGAGCTTCCGCTTTTTCTTCAAGCTCAGGACTTATTTCAGCCGGACATTTCAGAAACTCTACAAGATTTGCAACGGGGTGAAACTCGAGTTCCACCACGGGAAAGCTTCTTATTTCACCAGATGTATTTCGCGCAACGATCACGGAAAGTTCTTTTTCAATGTCAATGAGCTCTTCCACAACTGAAGCGCCTGGAAGTTTGTCTTTTAGATCTTCTTCTGTTCGTATGACCTTCACCCCTCTGCCGTCATAGCCTCCCACTCGAAGCTTTTGAATACAGGGCAAGTGTTCAGCACTCAATTCCTCCTCGTGCTCTATCAATGAAAATTGAGCGGTTGGGATGTTGTGCATCCGATAGAATATTTTTTGAAGACCTTTATCCTTGATCTGCTCAACAACATCGGGTTGAGGATAAACTTTCACGCCTGACTTTTCAAGCTCTTTGAGCGCATCGGTATTTACATTCTCGATCTCTATGGTAAGCACATCCATGTTCTTCCCAAAGCTCATTACGGTATCGAAGTCCTTAAAATCTCCACAAACGAAATGATGGGCGATCGAAGCGCAGGGAGCTTTAGGGTTGGGGTCGAGTATATGTACCTCTACATCAAAGTTGACAGCATCCTGAATGAACATCCTGCCAAGCTGACCTCCACCAAGTATTCCTAAGCTGAACCCTTCTGAGTAAAAGTCTTTCATCTAGTTGTCTTCTATTAGCTCTCCCGAGCCATCTCCACTTCGTATGGCTTCAGGAAAACCCTTGTAATAAACATCACCACTGCCTTTGATGTCTGCCTCAAGTAGATGTTGGGCATAGACCCTGGCATCATCGATACTGTTGGTGTTGATGTAAACGGTATCGGAAAGTAGGTCAAAAGCATTCAGTCTAATATTGGCTTCTGCATTGCAGATATAATTAGCGCATCTTCCGTGAAGATCGAAATTACCAGAAGCTTTAAACTCCGTCTCCAAATACCTACCATCAAAGAAGAGATCCCCATTGGTCGATTGCAAGGTTTGAATTCGAAGACTGTCTGTCTGAATCACTCTTTCTGTGAATATCTTCACTGGGCTACTTGCTATGATCTCTCGAAAGTCAGCAGATTGAATGTACACATCTATATCATTGTGTCCATCGATGCAATCGCTGAAGAATACGCGCAGCGTGCGATCTGTAACTTCAACGGCTATGCGTTCCTGAATATTTTCCTGAGCCCTGATGCTTACCTTACCGTTCGTTAGCTCCGAATCGTGGGTAAGAAACATATTCATCGGAATATCAGTAATAATAGTATGGAAAGGAGCAGTGTTTCGCTCATCACTAAAATTGTCACCCTCACCCTCCACGCAATCGTCGCGATTGCAGGCACCGAGTAAGGTTGCTATTGACAAAAGAATTAGAGTATATCGAAACAAGCTCAAAAAGTCTAGATTTGACTGGCTGGCAAATATATCCAATTCAAAGGCTTGGTGTCAGCAGATGAAAATGAAATGTTATGGAGAAGGATGATAAGATAAGGAAGGCCTTTAGACACAAGTCTTGGAATGAGATCAAAACCAGCGATTCATGGCAGATCTTCAAGATCATGGCAGAATTTGTTGAAGGTTTTGAAAGCCTGTCAAAAATAGGTCCATGTGTGAGCATCTTCGGTTCAGCCAGAACTACTGAAGATCACAAATATTACAAGCTAGCTGAAGATATTGCTTTTCGGCTTACTAAAGAAGGTTATGGGGTAATCACCGGTGGTGGTCCGGGAATCATGGAGGCTGCCAATAAAGGAGCTAAAAAGGGGGGAGGGGTCTCCGTCGGACTGAATATTGAGCTACCCCACGAACAAAATTCCAACCCACATATCGATCAGGACAAACTCATCAACTTCGATTATTTCTTTGTCCGCAAATTGATGTTTGTGAAATATGCTCAGGGCTTTATTGTGCTTCCTGGAGGATTCGGCACCCTTGATGAGTTCTTCGAATCTTTAACACTTATACAAACCCATAAGATTGGTAAATTCCCGATCATTCTTGTGGGAAGCGATTTTTGGGGTGGTCTGATCGATTGGATAAAAGATCGACTTCTGGCAGAGGGAAATATCGGCGAGAAAGACCTCGACTTTTTTAAGCTTGTAGACAAGCCTGAAGAGGCTGTAGATGAGATCGGTAAATTCTATGCCAAATACCTCCTGAAACCGAACTTCTAATAGGTCTTTCAACAGAATCCTGTTTGTAAGTGCAAGCAGGTGCTGGCCCAAAAGCCTTCTCAGCGGAATAGTTTTGTTCAAACACCGCTGCTTATGTATAAGGCAATATTTTCGCTGATCTCGCTTATTCCGTTCTTTTTCTACAGTCTAATCGATGGCGAAGATGTAAGCATCACCCAAAAGGCTCCAGACAAGATGGAGATTGAACAGCCCTATCAGGTAGATCTTATTTTCAACAAGGGAGAATCAGTGCAGGGCTTTGGGAAATTTCAGACAAGTTTTCCTGAAGGTATAGAGATCGAGGTTATCGAAGCAGCTGGAGCCACCTTTACTTACACAGATGGCGTTATGAAACTCATCTGGGTGAACTTACCGGCGGAAAATCAGTTCGTGGTTTCTTATGAGATCTACGCCAATGAAGAAACTCCATCCAAGATTCAGGTGGGGGGTAAATTCTCTTATCTGCTGGATAATCAAAGAAAATCATTTGCACTACTTCCCGAAACAATCTTAGTAGGTGAACAGGAGGACCTGGTTGCTGAAGAAGAAGCAGAGGAGCAGGAAGAGTTTGCTCTCAATATCTTCCGCAAAGTTCAAAAAACTGGAGAGGATCGCTACGATGTGAGATTCGTTATCCAAAAGTCGGGTATTAAAGGCTTTTCAAAAATTGAGGAATATGTGCCCAGAGGTGCAGCGGTAGAGGCAGTTGAAACAATGAATGCATCGTTTTCCTACATGAAGAACAAGATCAAATACGTTTGGTTGGCCACTCCAGAAGACAAGGAAATGTTGGTGACCTATTCTGTTGATCTTAGCGAGGCAAGTGACAAGGATATATTCAACACTTTCGGAGAATACAGCTATCTGAACGAGAAGAATAAGACCAATAAAGTGCTCATTGAAACGCGTCAGGCGAACATGAAGATACCCGAGAAGAAAGAGGAGCTTGCTGAAAATAACGAGGCGGCTGATGAGGCACCTACAGAATTGAATATTGGTGGAGTGAATATCAAATTACGTGAAGCGACAGAAGAAGAGTTAGCTGAAATGAATAAGTCGGATGAGGATGATGCA
This sequence comes from Salibacteraceae bacterium, assembly GCA_965659675.1. Lineage (GTDB taxonomy): Bacteria > Bacteroidota > Bacteroidia > Flavobacteriales_G > Salibacteraceae > CBFHWY01. The sequence continues at coordinate 20,562 of CBFHWY010000037.1, forward strand.
AGCAATGCTGCAGAGTCTGGGTCAGCTGAAGAGTCTACTGAAGCTATTGCTCAGAAAGAGGAAACTTCAGAAGAAGAAGCCGTTGAAATGAACTCGAACGAAAGGGAGTCAGATGAAGCCAAAGAGGAGGCTTCCTCCACGGAGATGGCCAATTCGGATGTTCCAAATGAACAAGAAGCAGCAGAGCCTGAAGAAGAAAGCAATCCAGAGCAGACTGAAGAAATGGCCGTGACTTCAGGGCAGGTAAATGAGGATTCAGAGGAGAGTGTAACAGCAGAGGCAAACGAAAGTCAGCCCTCTTCCAGCATGTCAAATATGTCCCCTCAAAATGGTGTTTTCTATCGTGTTCAGATCGCAGCGGGTAAGAATGTGGTGAATGGCAAATATTTTGAGACCCGTCATCAGTGGAACAATCCCTTTGTGATCGAGAATCATCAAGGTTGGGTGAAGTATACCACAGAGAATACCTATCCGATCTACAAGGAAGCTCGAAATAGACGAAATGAGATCACTGGGGGTGGACACAAATTTGATGGTCCGTTTGTGACGGCTTACAACGATGGACTAAGGATCACCGTTCAGGAGGCATTGATGATCACCAACCAGAAGTGGTTCAAATAGATTTGAGGCTTTCCTCCTCCAAAATGCTTACTTTTGATAGGTTGCTTTTGACAAGGCGTCATGTTAGTTATTAGGAAACAATCCCTCTTTAATTTTAGCCTCAGCCTGCTAATGCTGTTGATCCTTTCTGTTCCTTCCATAGGACAGGAGGAGGAAGGTGACTTTGAGGATATTGAAGTTGTTACTCCAGCCGAAGAGACTGAAGAGGAGGAGCCAAGTCCTGCACCTGAGCCCCCAAGCAAGTTTCGTCCAACCATTGGACTGGGTGTTGGAATGATGAATTATTACGGTGAGTTATCTAAGAATGATCAGGCCAGTAATGAGCTAATTTCCAGTATAGGTTATGATCTTAAGGCTAGCTTTCCATTGGGTTCCGCTTACATGCTTTCTTTTCATGTGCTCAGAGGTCAACTCAGTGCGAATGAGCGAACAGCAACGAGAAGTTTGAATTTTAACTCTACTGTTACCACCGGAGGTTTTGAATTCAGCTATAATTTTGATCATTTGATGCCTCCAGACAGGTTGGTATATCCCACCGTAAGTATTGGTTTGCATGTGATGGAGTTCCTTTCCAAAACAGATCTTTTTGACGCCTATGGCAATCGTTATCACTATTGGTCAGATGGGAGTATCAGAAATATTGCCGAGGGCAGTGAAAATGCGGCCAGGTCGATTCGACTGCAAAGAGATTACGTTTATGAAAGTGACATCAGAGAACAAAACCTGGATGGATTGGGTGCATACCCTGAGTTGAGCTTCGCAATTCCATTTGGGGTCGGGGTGAATATGGAACTCACTGAGCGCATCGACTTTCGTCTTGCATCACACTTCTACTGGACCTTTACCGATCAGATCGACGGGATCTCTGCAGCAGGAACTGGTGTGAGGCAGGGAGGAGCTCCTTCTGATAAGTTCTTGTTCTCAAACTTCTCACTTTCTTTTGATCTTTCAACAGATGACCGCTCCATGGTGGCTCCCGAAGAACCCGGGCAGGACCTACTTGCCTTACAAAATGCCGATGAAGATGGCGATGGTGTACCAGACTTTAAGGATGATTGTCCTCACACGCCCGATTCGGCTCAGGTCGATAGCGCGGGTTGTCCACTTGATGGTGACCTCGATGGAGTGGCGAACTTCAAAGACGAAGAACTTGATACTCCTGACAGCATGTTTGTAGATACCCTTGGAGTTGGACTGACAGATGCTGATCTTGAACAGATCTACTTGAGATATATTGACAGTACAGGTCGATTTGCAGCTATACGCGACACCGTTTATGCTTCACAGATGCCAACGCGCACACTTAGAAGAAGAAGCTCAACCTTCATGGTTCAGGTGGACGGTGAACAGGGTAAGCTTTCCGCATCAACTGCAGAAAAGCTATTGAGTGAGTCAGGCGTAAAAACAGTAGGAACAGGAGATCAGCAGGTGGTAGCAATAGGTGAGTTCACCGATATTCAAGATGCTATTGCCAAACAAAAAGAGCTTGTTGCTAAAGGCATCGCAAGTAGTGCGATCATTGAGAAGAGTACCACTGGTAGGCTTGTAGCATCAGAGAAGAAAGGAATCTTTATAGGTGATAAGTCTGCAAAAGATTTGGCTAAGATCAGAGGAATCACCTACAGGGTTCAACTAGGAGCATTTAGAAAAACACCTAATGTGGAAACCTTCCACAAGCTTGGTGAAGGGGAGATTCTTCCAGTACAAACTGAAGATGGTTTCACCAGAGTTTACTTTGGTACCTTCAATTCATTTGAGGAGGCAGACGCTGCTAAGAATAGAGTGAGACAACTTGGATTCCCGGATGCACTGGTTAAAGCTTTTGCAACCCCTGGTAAAGGATCAGGTACAACATCAAAAACGAGCTCAGCACCTGGGGCAGTAAAGGCTACTCCGGGTTACGGATCGGTTGATCCTTCCACTGCTGATAAGGCAAAAGTGCGCTACAAGGTACAGGTGGGATCTTACAGCAAGTCCATTCCTAACGACCGACTTAAAATAGCCATCTCTGCTGGTAACGTTTCCAGTGAGAACACGGATACCGGAATGATCCGCTACTTTGTAGGAAGCTTTACTTCAAAAGCAGAAGCAGAAGCACTTCGCAAAGAAGTGATATCTCAGGGTATCAAAGATGCCTATGTGGTTGGAGAATATGAAGGGAAGACCATCAAGGCAAGCGACGCCGATAAGATCCTGGCCAAATAGACCTAGTTCCTAACTGAAACTTTAAAGGAGATCGTTCGGTGATCCGAAAGTTCTTTAAGCTGTCGAGCAACATCCTGCTCCCATTTAGCCTGAACTTCTTTTTTTAAACCATGCTGGGTTTTGCGATCATATTTGTTTTGAGCTCTTTCGTATTTCTTCAATAAGCTTTTGGTCATCTTCTGGAAATCACGGCTAAATTTCTTGGCAGACCAATTGTCTTTTTCTTTCATCTGCTGCCTCAATTGACGCGCATATACTTCGCATAGGTCAAAGTGCAATTGCTCGTGTTTAAGCAGAGCGGTCTTTTGTTTTCCTGGCTTCACCCATGAACGTTCAGGAATGAAATAGCTCGTGATCTTAATAAAAACGGTATTATTCTTTCCAGAACTGGTAGAAGCTCCAAATGTGGAGGCAGTTAAAGCATGAAACTTGCTCTTGCCGTCAGGTCTGGCTTTGAAATCTACCCATTCTAGTGGGTTATTTTCATGCCAGAGTATTTTGGTCGTTTGTCCTAAGACTAATGAGCTAATGAAGAAAAGAGCGCTGCTGAGTAGGAAATTTCTTACCAACGATCCCATGGCATTCTCAATAGGACGAGCACCAAACCAATTCCGTAGAAAACAGCGGTACGAAGGACTTTTTTGTTCTCCTCTTTTGTACGTTTAACTCGGCTGTATCCTATGGTGATGAACAATACTGCCAATATCATGGTAACGAAGTGTTCCACTACATAAAAACGCATTGTTGAGTTCTTCATGGTTTCACCAATATCGGCCATACCTGCTTCAATAACCGGACTCACAAAATATAGCACAAGTCCAACCACCAGCTGCAGATGGGTTGCGATCAGGGTGTAGAGCCCTAGTTTTCGATCGCCTTCAGTGAAATGCTTATTTCCAAAGATGCTGATACTTGCTTTGATCACAGTAACTACCAGAAGTAGAAGTAGGATGTATCGCAACGTAGAGTGAAGGTGTAGTAGTCCAGTGTACATGTTATTCTGTTTTCAAGATCTTAAAGGTAGTAGAATTGTGCTGTATGAAATATACGCCACTTTCAAATTCAGAGAGCTCGATCGTTAGCTGTGAAGACTTGACGTCAAGATTTCTGATCGTTTTCCCCAAAATATCTTTGATCTCAATAAGGCCAATGGCTTGCTGCCCCTGAATATTTATGCTTTCTTTAAATGGATTAGGGTATATCCTGAGTTCAGCGTTCTTTTCATCAATTCCCAAGCAGTTTCTAATCTCAAATATGCGCTCGGCACTTGCTTCACAGTTGTTGGTATCAGTTACAGTATAATTCACACGGTGAATCCCCGCACCGATCTGCGCAGGCCTGATCAAAGAATCAACATTCCCATTCACGCGATATACTCCTCCTACTGGAAACCCTCCACTTAAGCTTATATCTGCTGCTGTATTGCAATAACTCTCAATGGAATCGAGTTCTGCTTGAGGCCCTTCCCGAATAATGACGGTGGTGGTGTCATAACCCTTGCACCCCTTATCATCAGTTACCATATAACTCAGCTCGTATTCCCCAGCACCCACATTAGAGGGTACGAATAGCACAGTATCTGTGAAAGGCATCCAAAAGCCACCAGTCCAGGTTCCACCAGGGATACTCGCCCCAAAACTCTGCACACTGTTATCTGGCAGGCAGAACACGGAGGTTGAGTCTATTTCCACATTGAGATTCTGATTCACCCTGAAAGCTGCGTTCACACTGGCTGAATCTTTTCCCCGACGGTTCTCAACTACCAACCAAACATCATAGGCTCCGGGTTGTACTCCGGTCACTTGTGTGATACGTGAATTTGGACTAGTGAACTGAATATTCGGATTGTTGGATTTCCATTGATAGCTCGTAACATCGGCAGAAGTAATACCTGAAAGCTGGGTTGACTCGCCAAGGCACAGACTCGTATCCTGAACGCTGAAATTAACCTGAGGAAGAATTCCAACACCTTCTGCAATTAGTGAATAAGCCTGAGCTCCATTGAGCAGGGTATTTCCCTTATGGCTGATCTCAATGTAGTAAACTCCGGGAGCAACATTAGGAAGCTCGATCTTTTCTTCGTTGTCTCTAAAATTATCTCCCCTGGTAGCAGCATTAGCAGGACTGGCTGGGTTCAATATCCACGGCTTAAAATCGGTGGACGATCCTTCCTGTCTGAAGCGAAGGTCCAGGTCGTTGATCAAAACTCTTGTGGTTGGATTTAGGCTAGCAGGAAGCGCGTTGTGTGCAGGGTCGGTCCAACTCAATGTTAACTTCACATCTCTTTGCTGATCTACGACAACTTTAATGCTTTTGCTCTGACCGCTACTTATGCTTTGCTCAAGGATGTATGAATTTGTATCGCTGATAAGATCCGCTGCTTTCTTTGTGTTCATCAGTCCCCAACCATGCTGATAATCCGGGCCGTCGAATGTTCCTGCTTCATCTGCCGTATGAATGATCAGTCCTTTCAAGCTAGCGCTTCTCATGAAGTTCCCACTCCCATTGACGTTTTCATAATGCTGTTGAAGTAATATTGCGGACCCGGTAACTGCTGGTGCGGCCATTGAAGTTCCTTGAATGGAATTGTATGCTGCATCACCTGTACCCCAGGATGATAACACCCCGCGGCCTTTGGCTACCACATGCGGACGTATTCTTCCATCGTCAGTTGGACCCCAGCAAGAGAATGAGGTCATATTCACCTGAGCGGGACTCAAATATCCTCCTGAGATTCCTTCAACTGCTCCCACCACCATGATGTTTTTTGCCATCGAATTGGAGGAAATACTGCCATAATTTGGATCTCTATCGGGATTACCATTTTGACCTGCATTATTAGGGCCATCATTTCTGTCGTTACCCGCCGACTTCATGATCAGGTAATAAGGCGCGGCAAATGCAATTTGATCCCAATTGCTAGCACCATTTCCATAGAATCCAAATCTGTAATCTTCAGTTGGGCTGACATTTGAATTTCCCATCCACCTCCATGTGCTTCCGCTTCTTCTCCATCCGGTAGATGTGCCATAGGAATGATTGCTTACCAGCAAACCATTCGCTGCTGCACCCGCCATTTCATTGTCATCATTACCCCAATCGTATGCTTTGAGATCAACATCAGGTGCCATTCCCTTCGCGCCTGAACGAACCCCGCTTGCTGCTACGGTGCCACTTACATGGGTAGCGTGATTAGAAATATTCGGTGATCCATCGATCTGCGTGCCACGAGTTCCAAACTCTCTATGAGAAAGGCGAGTTCTTCCTCCATCCCAAACAGCAGCATCCATTCCTGTACCGGTAACCCCATATCCATTTGGGGCAGTTGACCACACTTCGTCTGTACTGATCGTTTCAGCCGATTGTAGGTTATCCGTTTCGTAATACACAAACTCTCCATTCGCCCTAATTCCGATCAGTTCGCGCATGTAGCCATTCTCGCCATAGAAGATCTTGGCTTCTCCCGAGCGATCGAGGTATGCAGCAGCTCTGATCGAATCTTCTATGTACTGTTTCCTGAATTTTTCTGACAACTTCTGCAGG
>CBFHWY010000038.1:0-26780 GCA_965659675.1 Salibacteraceae bacterium
GTCTGAACTCAAGGCTTTAAAGGAGGATTTTTACAATGTCGCTCGCATCGAAGCTGAAAAGCAGTTAGAGAAATTCCTCGAAGAAGGCGGTAATCGAGCGGACTTTGAACGACCTAAAGACGAAGTTGATGCTCAGTTCAAAGAATTGATCTCAAAACTCAATGAGCGCATTAAGAGCTTCCGCGAAAAGGAAAAAAAAGATCAGCTTAAGAACTTTGATGAGAAGAATGAACTTCTGAAGGAGGTCGAGAAGCTTCGGGAAGAGGAACATATTGGGAAAGCATTGGCCCGAATGAAACTCATTCAGGAAGAATGGAAAAAGATCGGTCCGGTTCCCAGAGAAAAGGCCAAAGCCCTTTCAAGTGAGTATTCTCAAAAACTCGATGAGTTTTATTACGGTATAAAGATCTACAGTGAGCTACAGGATAACGATTTTAAAAAGAATATTGAGCTAAGAAAGGCGATCATCGAAAAGATCAAAGGGCTGAAGACTGAGAAGTCGATCAAAGAACTTCAGATCATGTTGCCCGCTTTTCAAGCCGACTGGGATCAACAGGGCCCTGTGTATCGTAATGACTGGGAAGCACTCAGAAGTGAGTACTGGGAAGCAGTTCGGGAGATTCAGGATAGGATCAATGAACACTATAAGCAGGCTCGTGATACACAGCAGGAAAATCTAAAAAAGAAGCAATCGATCATTGCTGAGCTCGACCAGATCCTGTCTCGCACTCAAAGTTTAGACAAAGTGAGCAAGTGGGATAAAGCCACTCGTCAGGTGATCGATCTTCAGAAAAAATGGAAAACTGCTGGTTTTGCTGGAAAGCAGGCCAATGATAAGATTTGGAAAGATTTCAGAAAAAAATGTGATGATTTCTTCAAAAAGAAGGAAAGCTATTATTCAGGGCTCAAGGATGAGTTAAAGGATGTTCGGGCGAAAAAGGAAGAGTTGATCTCAAGAGTTTCAGCATTAAAGGATAATACCAACTGGAAGGAAACAAGTCAAAAGATCCAGAAGATCCAGAAAGAATGGCAGCGAAGTGGCGCCCTCATCAGGGGCGAGGAGCAGAAGATGTGGAAACGTTTTCGTGCAGAGTGTGATCACTTCTTTAAGAAGAAAAAAGAATGGTACGACACACTCGATGACCGCAAAGCTGAGAATCTGAAAAAGAAAAAAGCCTTTCTAAAAGAACTTGCAAAATTCAAAACGGAAGCTAAAGCTGAAGAGGCAAAGGAACAGTTGACAGTAGAATTCAAGAAGTTCTATGACCTGGGGCCCGTGCCCAACGATGCCCTTTCCGATCTTATGAAGGAGTTCAGGGAGGTCCAGAAGTCACTGCTGAATCAGGCTGGTTTGGAGGCCGATGACCTTCAAGAGCTTCAATATAAAGTGAAAATTGAACGTTTGGGAGAGAAGGATAACCCAACTGATGGGCTCGAGAGAGAGCGAAGAGAGCTTGAGAAGCAGATCAAACAGATAGATTCTGAAAAGAATCAATACGAAAATAACCTGGGCTTCTTTCAGCACGTTGATGATTCAAACCCAATGAAAAAGGAGGTTATAGATAAGATATCTAATCTCGAAGAACGAAGAAGTGGCATCATAGATCGCATAAAACTGATCAAATCAGAATTGCGGAAATTGAAGCAGGAGGAGACTAAATGAGTAAGACAGCAGTAAAACCCAAGATCGATAAGAAAACACTGACCAGGGCCTTTGAGCTGATGGCTACCGCTAGAGCTATGTCAGATATCTTTGAAGAGAACGCAAAGGTGACTTCCAAATATGTGCACGCCACCTCGCGTGGACACGAAGCTGTTCAGTTGGCGCTGTCTATGCAACTGAAAGCGCAGGATTGGGTTGCGCCCTATTACCGGGATGACTCCATTCTTCTGGGAATTGGTATGACGCCATATGAGTTGATGCTCCAGCTCCATGCTAAAAGAGAGGATCCCTTCTCCGGAGGAAGAACCTATTACTCACATCCTTCGCTTGATCGCGATGATATGCCCAAGATCCCCCATCAGAGTTCAGCAACTGGGATGCAGGCGATTCCTACCACTGGAGTGGCTATGGGAGTGCAGTATCTCGAAAACCGAGGGCTGGCTCCTCATCATGACGAAAAACCTGTTGTGGTTTGTTCGCTTGGCGACGCATCTGTTACGGAAGGTGAAGTTTCAGAGGCCTTTCAGATGGCTGTTTTGAAGCAATTTCCGATCATGTATTTTGTACAGGACAATGAATGGGATATTTCTGCCAATGCGAAAGAGACCCGAGCTCAGGATGCTGCTGAGTTTGCCAAAGGTTTTAAGGGAATGGAAGTTTTCTCCTTTGATGGAAATGACTTCCTAAAATCTTACGAAATTCTGCAAAAGGCCATTGGGATCATCCGAAATGAACGTCGCCCTGTGCTGATCCACGCAAAGGTTCCTCTGCTAGGTCATCATACTTCAGGGGTGCGAAGAGAATGGTATCGCGATGATCTTGAAGAACATCAATCGAGGGATCCCTATCCGAAATTCCAGAAACAGCTGCTTGAAAATGGATTTACAGAGGATGAGCTTGAAAAGATCATTAAAGCAACAAGAGCATCTGTAGAAGAGCAATATGAAAAAGCACTGAAGGCAGAAGATCCCAGGCCTGAAGATCTTTTTGATTATGATTATGCACCCACTCCGGTTACAGAGGAGAAGGGTGAGCGCACACCGGCCGGCAAAGAGCCTACGGTGATGGTCGACTGTGCTCTATTCGCTGTTCAGGAGATCCTGGCTAAACATCCAGAGAGTTTGCTTTATGGACAAGACGTTGGCGGACGACTGGGCGGTGTGTTCAGAGAGGCGGCTACCCTGGCCCAAAAGTTCGGAGACGACCGCGTCTTTAATACGCCAATTCAGGAGGCTTTCATCATTGGATCTACTGTTGGAATGGCAGCAGCCGGTTGCAAGCCTATCGTTGAAGTTCAATTTGCCGATTACATCTGGCCTGGCTTGAATCAATTATTCACTGAGCTGAGTCGTTCGTATTATCTCTCCAACGGAAAGTGGCCTGCCTCGGCAGTGGTGCGGGTTCCCATCGGAGCTTATGGAAGCGGAGGTCCTTATCACTCCTCATCTGTAGAGAGTATTGTTTGCAACATAAAAGGAATAAAAGTGGCTTATCCATCCACAGGAGCAGACCTCAAAGGGCTCATGAAGTCGGCTTATTATGACCCAAATCCAGTGGTTATGCTGGAACACAAAGGTTTGTACTGGTCGAAGATCAAAGGTACCGAAGGAGCTAAAACAGTGGAGCCAGATGAAGAATATATCATCCCATTTGGGAAGGGCAGAGTTGTGCAGGCGGCAGATCAAGATAAAATTGATTCTGGGGAGAGCATGTGCATCATTACCTACGGAATGGGAGTTTACTGGTCAAAAACCGCTTCAAAAGAATATTCAGGTCAAGTTGAGATCATCGACCTCCGAACGCTAATGCCTTTTGATGAAGAATTGGTTAAAGAAACAGTGAAACGACATGCTAAGTGTTTGGTGGTCAGTGAAGAAACCTTGAACAATTCCTTCGCGATGGCTTTAGCCGGATGGATATCCAAAGCGTGTTTTGAAAGCCTTGACGCACCTGTCGATATCATTGGTTCGGAGAATTTACCAGCCATTCCACTAAACTCGATACTCGAAGCCACTATGATCCCTAACCCGGACAAGGTCGGAGCCAGAATAAAGGCTTTGATGGAGTATTAAGAGTTAGGGATTAGGGGATAGAGGTCAGGGGTCAGAGGCTAGGGGTGAGGCTTCAGGTTTCAGGTTTACCCGCCGAAGGAGGGCTTCAGGCAGAGAAACCGAAAAACCGCAAAATAATAAAGTCAAAAGTGCCTTGCGGCAGATTAAATATTTATGACCTTCGGACTATTCGGACCTTCAGGCTTTTAGACATATAATCAGACCTTTGAAAAGACATCTCTACTTTAATCAGGGTAAATATGTCATTAGTTATTTGGCGCAAGCAATAAATCGACCTCCTAAGGCTTGCCGATGGCGCGCTGGGATTTGATCTGTAGAAACCCAGCATGAAATGAGCAGTGATTAAAGGGGTACTAGAACTTGATGCTGAAATTCGAGGAAGTCCATCGTAAGGGGAGCTACTCAGAATCTTTGATTCTGGCCCTTTCGAGGGACGTTTTGGCCAGCGAAGCGGTCAAATCCTGTTGAATTTCAAGCTAGCGTTTTTGTCCCGAGTATTCGGGAAGCCTCCCCGGCTTGAGGGGGATGGTAAAAGTATCTTCCCATAGAGAATGGATTTACCATGGATCAATAGAACTCATGGCTTTTGAACTATTTGAGAATGGGCCGTCGTGATATGCAAGTCTATATATGTCATAGGGTGCTGAAGGGTAAAGCTAAAGTCAAATTTACCTTCCGAGTTTGAGTGCGATAGCGAAAGAATCTGCCAGCAGGCACGGCGAAGATCTAATATCCGGTTTCTCGCCTGTCCCGATACTTCGGGAAGTGATTGTGAGCGTAGCGAACAATTGTATCGAGAGAAGCAGTGGTTAAAGTGCGCTCTTCTTGATAACTACCTACGGCATTCAATCTTCTAGGTAGGCTTGAACTCGAAGAGCAGCAATTACGATTACCCATGTGTACTGAAATATACTGCCCTTCTATTTTTTTAGTTTCTACCGTTTACTTTCAACTTTCTACTTATTCCTACTTTCGTAAAATGATCAAAAAGCTTCTAAACTTCATTACACGTGATGTGTGGCTGATCAATGTAGATGAGCTGCCAAAGAGCAGGTCCTTTTTGATTCAGCAATTGAGAATACTCATTCTTGCTGCCAGAGGCTTTAAAGAAGACCAATGTCAGATCAGGGGTTCGGCATTGACCATCTTCACATTATTGTCTGTGGTTCCCGTTCTCGCTATGGCTTTTGGTATTGCCCAGGGCTTTGGACTGGAGCAGCGATTGGAGCAGGAGATACATAAAGCATTTGACGCCACTCCGGAGATCTCAGAGTTTCTGATCAATTTTGCTTCATCGGCCCTGGATCGTTATCAGGGTGGCATTGTTGCCGGTATTGGAGTTATGATCCTTCTTTGGTCGGTGATCTCTGTTTTAGGAAATATTGAAGCTGCATTCAACGAGATCTGGGGTGTTAGAAAAGCCCGTTCTTTCTTCAGGAAATTCAGTGATTATCTTGCCATAACATTAGTTGCCCCCTTCTTAATTATCCTTTCCAGTAGCCTTACTGTATTTATCACCTCGAATATCTCTTCACTCATTCAGGATCTTGAATTTTTGAAGACTATTGAACCCCTTTTGACGGGCTCACTGAATTTCTTGCCTTATGTACTAGTTTGGCTGGTTTTCACCCTTTTATACATGGTGATGCCCAATACCCGGGTGCGCTTTATTCCCGCATTGATCGCTGGGATCATTGCAGGTTCAGCCTTTCAATTATTTCAGGAGGCATACATCGCTTCCCAGGTGTACGTAACCTCTTATAATGCGATCTATGGAAGCTTTGCAGCATTACCGCTCTTTATCATTTGGCTTCAGATCTCCTGGATTTTGATCCTGTTCGGGGCAGAGTTGTCATTCGCGCACCAGAATATCAAGAATTTTGAATTTGAGAGTGGTTCTAAATCAGTGTCGGTATATCAGAGAACAATTCTAACGATCATGATCTTTAGGGAGATGATCAGAGCACAAGTAGATGATAAAGGCGCTTTGGCTCCCGCAGACCTTTCAAGAAAGTTCAACTCGCCGATCAGACTGGTGCGGGATATTCTGCACCTTTTGGAAGAACAGCACTTTATTACCCAAGTAGCCTCCCAGAATGATAAGCTCGAAGAGTACATTGTAAGCACAGATTACTCCGACCTTCACCTGATCGACTTTATGCGTAAGGTTGAACTTGCTGGAAATGAAATGCCTTTGAAGGATTCGGATTTAAAAAAGCAGGTCGAAAAGGTCCTCGAGCAGATCAAGTCGGATTTTGAAGGATCTAGCAGCAATGTGTTGGTGAAGGATATTTGATAATCCGGGAAATTACCCAGGGACCTAAGTTTCTCTGGAATGCACAAATATCATTTGATAAATTCCTGTAGTAGCAAACACATGGGGCATTTTAATGGACGCTGAGATGAGAGTGAATGTTGAAGATTGTCAGATAACTGTTAACTTCCTTTCGCGTAAATGAAAACTTTGATCGATATCTTTAAACTCCTCATAATTTATAATAAGATCAGCTAAATCTTCAGGGTTTTGCTTGACCATTGGAGTCCAAAGATCCAAATCTTTTGAAGCCTTCAGAAATCTTAGTATGACTGGTAAAAATGTCCTCTTATTTTTTACTAATTGCTCATAAGAGATCTCCATAAAATCGTGCTCTGCAAAAGACTTCCTGGTTGCCTGCTCATATTGCATAGTCCTTGCTGCAAAGTCATCAAATTCTTCTCGATCTAAAAAGGTTTTTTTCTTTTCTATCGGGATCACTTTAGTGTCGCGCCATTTCTTAGTCTTAAAAGCAATTTTTCTAGAAAGGAACGTTCTCAGAGTATTTTGACGTGTAAGATGGATAATCTTAATATTTTTATTTGTTCGTAAATATTCCCAAATGTCCAGATCGTTTGAGTCTAAGGGATGGTAATAGAATATTTTGAAGCCAACTATTTTTTTAACAGCCTTGGGCGGAAATATCGCTTTGATTTTTTGGGTCGTTGTTTTGTTGCTCATTAGTGAAAACTCTTCTCCAAGGGCTCTAACTTCGGGATGCGAATTTAGTAGGGACATGAGTAGATTTGAACCTGTCCTGGCCTGACATACAATCACAAACTGGATATAGTCCTTTTCACCAAAAAGAAAATCTTCGATTCGCTTGATTATTTTTGACACCTCGTACATACGAAGGCGAACATATTGAAATGATCAGGAGTGTCTAACGATAATCGACGATTTGCAGATGTTAAGAGTTCTAGAAACTAAATTTCACGATAAGTTGATTGATAACTGTTTTAGGTGGACGAGGGGCAAATGAGGGGCTTTGAGAATACTTGTACACTGAAAATTTTCGGCGAAATATTACATTAACCTTGAGGGTTTTTTAGATATCCTACAGCAAAAACAAGTAAACTAAATATTTGAGTCTAGCATTTTACGGTTCTTAAGATGTCGCTCTGCTGAAGCTCAGGTAATCTTCTGCCGTAAGGCTCTTTTACTTTGCCGTTTGTACCTTGGACCTTATCTTTTGCAACTTGATGAGGACGAACACCTTACCGTTTTACGGTTCTTGAGGCTTACAGCTTGCAGCTCACTCCTCGCCCTTCGACTCCCTCAACCAAACATTAATACTCGTAGACTGCTTGTTCTTAAAGTAGAAAGTAGCACCATAGTCATGTCGAACTTTGAGGTATTCATCACCCAGACTGCCTTTCACTACAACTCTCCGTGTGATCACTTTACGCCCCTTTCGGTATTCTTCCTCAGTAAAGCCTTCAGGGAATTGTTGTGCGATCTCCTGACGAAAGGTCTTGATATTAAAAGGAGTCTCGCTTACTTCCGCTGTTTCTTTTATGATGCTTTTTGATTGTTTTTCAATCTCCTTGCTGACCTTGGCTTTAGTTTCAATCTCATCCTTAAGATCTTCATTCTTGACGTCAGCTGTCGGTTTAATAGGATCAATTTCCACTTCCAGAATACTTTCTGTTTGTAAACTGTCTTCTTCATCAGGCAGAGGAAGTTGCAATTCTTCGTTTTCCACAGAGCTTATTGAATGTACAAGTTCGAGCTCAGGCATACTGGTTTCCAGGTTCACCTTCGATTTGTAACTCATCTTGTTTATCAATCCCTCAATATCCGCCTGAAGAATATTGAGATCCTGAACTTTTGCATTGGTGTATTTATCATCTGGTAACACCTTTAGGCCTTCTTTGTAAAGCTTTATGGCAAGGTCGAGATTACCCGACTGGAATGCCTGGTGAGCAGAATCTTTAAATGCCTCCAGTTTCTCTTTTTTGGCCTGCTCTTCCCAATAGAGGTCATATTTATTCTTCTTTTTCTGCGCTTGAAGGCCAGATGAGAGGGTCAATAGTCCAATAATCAGTACTAAGTGTCGCATATACTGACAAATAAACACAGATTGTACCATATATTCCTTTTTTTTGCAAGCCATATTAGGGAGAGCAATGTCAAAGATTCTTGTAACCGGTTCAGCCGGCTTTATCGGCCATCACGTGGTAAAACAACTTTCCGCTCAGGGACACGAAGTGCTTGGGCTCGACTCTCTCAATGAATATTACGATGTTCAACTCAAATACGGCAGGCTTAGAGATCAGGGTTTTGAGCTGAAAACTGAGCTTGACTTTGGAGAAAGGATCAATGTCGGGAGACTTTCTTTTGTTAGAATGGATCTGGCTGATCAGGCAGCTATTTTTGAGCTTTTCGAGAAAGAGCAATTTGACTATGTGATCAACCTGGCGGCACAGGCAGGCGTGCGTTATTCACTCGAAGAACCTTTTGCCTATGTCAGCTCAAACCTCAATGGTTTCATGAATATTCTTGAGGCCTGCCGCAAGATCAAGGTCAAACATCTCATTTTCGCTTCCAGTTCATCCGTATACGGAATGAATGAGAATATCCCGTTTAAGGAGAGTCATGTTACGGATCACCCGATCTCCCTTTATGCAGCAACAAAAAAATCAAATGAGCTACTGGCTCACTCGTACGCTCACCTCTATGGATTTCCCGCCACAGGTTTAAGGTTTTTTACCGTGTACGGTCCTTGGGGAAGACCCGATATGGCCATCTTCCTCTTTACCAAAGCCATTCTGAACGACCAGCCCATCAAGGTCTTTAATGAGGGAAATATGCAACGTGACTTTACCTATGTGGAGGATGTTGCCAGAGGTGTCCTTTCTGTTCTGGAAGAGAAAGCAAGTGGGGATGTGAACTTTGATTCAAAAGCACCAAAAAGTGCCACCTCAAAAGCAGCATTCCGGATTTACAATATTGGCAATAGTCAGCCGGTGAAGTTGCTTGATTTCATTGAGGCGCTGGAACAAGCCCTCGGAAAAGAAGCAAAAAAAGACTTTCTACCGCTTCAGGCCGGTGACGTGGTGACTACCTTTGCTGATACATCTGAATTGAATCGTGCGGTGGGATATCGCCCCTCAACCTCTCTGGAAGATGGAGTAAGGTCGTTTGTTGACTGGTACAGAAGCTATTACAATGAGTAAGGTCAGTCAAAAAAGGCATATTGCGAAGACCATCACCTGGAGGATTGTTGGTACTTTAGATACCATGTTATTGGCCTGGTTGATTTCGGGCAACCCGTTTACCGGATTTAAAATAGGTATGGCAGAACTTGCCACAAAAATGCTCCTGTACTACTTTCACGAAAGAGCCTGGTATAAGTGGG
This sequence comes from Salibacteraceae bacterium, assembly GCA_965659675.1. Taxonomy (GTDB): domain Bacteria; phylum Bacteroidota; class Bacteroidia; order Flavobacteriales_G; family Salibacteraceae; genus CBFHWY01. The sequence goes on from CBFHWY010000038.1 coordinate 9,411, forward strand.
GGTACGGATATGGAGTTAAGAAAAAAGCCAAAGAATAATGGAAAACTATCTTTTAGAGCATCTTGAAGAACTTGAAAGCGAAGGGATCTACATCATTCGTGAGGTTTTTGCTGAATTTGAAAATCCGGCCATACTTTTCTCTGGAGGAAAGGATTCGATCGTACTTACGCATCTGGCGAGAAAAGCTTTTCACCCCGCCAATATTCCATTTCCGCTGGTTCATATTGATACTGGACACAACTTCCCGGAAACGCTGGAATTCAGAGATAGTCTGGCTAAAGAGATCGGAGCTCAACTCATTGTAGGTTCAGTTCAGAAAAGTATTGACGAGGGAAAGGCTTCAGAGGAATCTGGTTTTAACGCCAGTCGAAATCGAATTCAGTCGATCACGCTGTTGGATACCATCGAAGAATATGGTTTTGACGCTGCCATGGGTGGGGCCAGGAGAGATGAGGAAAAGGCCAGGGCCAAAGAGCGTTTTTTCTCTCACCGAGATGAGTTTGGTCAGTGGGATCCTAAAAACCAACGTCCAGAACTATGGCATCTTTTTAATGGAAAGAAGCATTTTGGAGAGCATTTCAGGGTATTTCCCTTGAGCAACTGGACCGAGCTGGACATCTGGATGTATATACACAAGGAAAAGATCGCACTGCCGAGTTTGTACTTCTCCCACAAGAGAAAGTGCATCAAAAGAGGCAGCAATATTTTGGCCTACAGTGATTATTTGAATCTCCGACCCGATGAGAAAGCGGAGGAGATGACCATTCGCTTCAGAACGATTGGTGATATGACCATCACTGGGGCGGTTGAATCAACGGCCACGAGTATAGAGGAGATCGTTGACGAGGTGGCGACCTCGCGTGTTACAGAAAGAAATGCCAGAGCGGATGATGCAAGATCCGAAGCGGCAATGGAAGAAAGAAAAAAAGAAGGATATTTCTAAAAGAACATTTTCATGAATCTTGATTCAGATATAGAATTACTCAGGTTTGTAACTGCAGGTAGTGTAGATGATGGTAAAAGCACGCTCATCGGGCGCTTGCTTTACGATAGCAAAACCATCATGGAAGATCAACTTCAGGCCGTTGAGCGCAGCTCTAAGAAAAAGGGTCTTGAACATGTCGACCTTTCGCTGTTGACCGATGGCCTTAAAGCAGAGCGCGAGCAGGGCATTACGATCGATGTAGCTTATCGCTATTTCACCACGCCAAAAAGAAAATTCATCATAGCCGATTGTCCAGGACACGTGCAGTACACCCGAAATATGGTCACCGGAGCTTCAACAGCAAACCTGTCCTTGCTTTTATGTGATGCCAGAAATGGTGTGGTTGAGCAAACGAAGAGACATGCCTTCATTGCTTCGCTTCTTCAGATCCCCCACATTGTCTTGTGCGTCAACAAAATGGATCTGGTTGACTACAGCGAAGAGCGCTACAATGAGATCGTAAAGGACTTCCGCAATTTTGCTGTGAAGCTTCAATCTAAGGATATACGTTTTGTGCCGATCTCTGCCTTGAATGGAGATAATGTGGTTGACCGGAATGAAAACATGAACTGGTACAATGGTCCAACCCTCATTGATCTTTTGGAGACCATTCATATCAGTAGCGATGCTGATCTGATCGATTGCCGTTTTCCGGTACAAACGGTGATCAGACCTCACAAGGATGAATTCCATGACTACCGCGGATACGCGGGTAGGGTAGAAGGAGGGATCTTCAAAAAAGGTGATGAGGTTGTCGTACTTCCCAGTGGCTTTGAGTCAAAGATCAAAAGTCTCGATACCATGTCAGGGGAAGTCGCAGAGGCATTCCCTCCCATGTCGGTAAGCATGACCCTTGACGACGATATTGATGTCAGCAGAGGAGATATGATCGTCAGAAAGAATAACCAATCGAGAAGTACTCAGGATCTGGATCTGATGATCTGCTGGATGAATGAGAAAGCGATGAATGTCCGACAGAAGTTTGGTTTACGTCAGACTACGAATCATGTCAAGGCGATGGTAAAAGAGATCCTGTATAGCGTTGATGTAAATACCTTGCATCGTGAAGAGGGAGTCACTCAACTCAAAATGAACGACATTGCCCGGATCAAGATCCGTACCACAAAACCTATTCTTTGTGATGCCTACTCCAAAAATAGAAATACCGGTTCCGTGATCCTTATTGACGAGGGCACCAACGAAACGGTGGCAGCGGGGATGATAATTTAGGTGTTAGGGGCTAGAGCTAAGGGTTCAGCTTTGCTCTTCGAAGATTAGCGGAGAAGAGGAGTCGAAGGTGAAGCTATAGGCTTTGGACGACTTGCTTCTGGCTAAAGGATCTAGGTCTTCGCCGTGCCTGCTGGCAGGAGTGATTCCGAAGGAATTGCCAGACTGCCGAAGGTAGTTATCAAGAAGAACCTTGTTTTTCTCTCGATAAAATTGTTCGCTATGCTCACAATCACTCGAGAAACTGACTTGATAAAGTTTATAATGAAAAGGCAAAAAAGAGTCTGAAGCTACTAGCCACAAGTCAAAAGAATTAGGTTTCAGGTTAAAACTTTTCGGACTATCAGACCATTGGTTGCTGAGCTTGTCGAAGTACGGATCATCGCCCCCCGAACACCCGAACACCCGAACACCCGAACCCCCGAACACCCGAACCCTCGAACCCTCGAACTTTCAAACCTCCAATCGGACCTCTATATTGCCAAGCTCTCCCTAGTCAAAGTATGTATACAATTAAAAATCTGGCGAAAGCAATTTAGCGACCTCTGGATTCGACCCGTAGAAATCCAGCATGAACTGAGCGGTGGTCGACTCGGTACTTGAACTTCGATGCTGAAATTCGAGGAAGTCCATCGGAAGGGGAACTACTCAGAATCTTTGATTCTGGCCCTTTCGAGGGACGTTTTGGCCAGCGAAGCGGTCAAATCCTGTTGAATTTCAAGCTAGCGTTTTTGTCCCGAGTATTCGGGAAGCCACCCCGGTTTGAGGGGAATGGTCAAAAGTACCTTCCAATAGAGAATGGATTTAGCATTGATTAACAGAACTCATGACTTTTGAACTATTTGCGAATAAGCCCTCGTGCTATGCATGTCTATATATGTCGCAGGATGCCCAAGGGTAGGGCCAAAGTCAAAAGTACCTTCCGAGTTTAAGTGAGATAGCGAAGGAATCCGCCAGCAGGCGGACAAGTAGCCAGTATCTCAAGGGAGAATGCGGCAGTCTTGATTTTTTTTGTTTCATTTTTGTATCAAGACAAAAATGAAAGGAGGAAAGAGACGCAGGTTTACCCGCCGTAGGTGGGCTGCAAGCTACAAGCCTCAAGTTTACCCGCCGCAGGAGGGTTTACCTGCCGAAGGCACGGTAGGCGGGAGTTCGAACGAAGTGAAAGTATCGAGAAGACTTTAGAACCGTAGAATGCAGAATGATGAATACAGAGAGCCCTGTTTTCTAATTTTAATTCCCACTCTGCTTCTCCGCAAGCAAGAAAGCAGGAATAAGAATAAACATCATAATCGGGCTTTGCAGCCATTCCATCAACTGTCGGGTAATGGCATAATTGGAATTCACCGTTTGAAACAGGTAGCCACTCAAGAAGGTCAAAAGTGCCACTGCGATGACAATAGCATAAGACACCAATACATAGCGGTAGTAGCCAGGCTTAAAGAGTAGTTTGATAATAAGAAGCGCCGCTCCCAGGTAAAGCAGAGTGTAAATACCCGTAAGAACCCACTTCAACCAGTACAGCGTCCAGTATGAATACTGATTGAGAAAAGGCAGAGCCTCATCCATGATCGGATCGGTCTCATTGCGCCAGAGGTAGAACAGTTTGATGTTTATATTCTCAAAGAGGTACTCCCGGCTAAAGCCAAGTACAGCATAAATAAGTATAATCAGGATGATTTTCAGCGCCTTCGTCATCGCATCGATACCTTATTTGCCCATAACCACCAAAGGAAAAACACAAAACCATATACCAACAAGGTGAAAGTGTAGGTGTGATTAAAGTCGAGGTATTCTGGGGCGTAATACACGATCAGGGTAAGTGCAGTTACGCGAATGACGTTAATAAGATGAACCAGTAGCAAACCTAAGGGGATGAACCAGAGTTTGTGTTTAATGGGTCCCGGGTAAGCCAGCACAAAGCCAGTAAATAGGGCAAAAAGGGAAATACCATTGCATGGATCGCCCACCCAAACTCCGTGAGTACCATCAATACCGATGGTTCTGATGCCTTCATCAAAAGGAAAGTCTCCAATAAGAGAATAACCCATCACTTTAAGCACAAAAGCCGACATCCATATGATGTTGTCGATCATATAGCGATCTAAAATTCCCAGAGGATGCAGCCAGTATTCGTAGAGAATCAACCAGGCCAGGTATAGCAGTACTGCAAATAGTACAAAGCGATAAAGTTTATTCTGTAGAATGGCTTTGATTCGACCCATAGTTGGGCGCAAATATCGTTAATTAGGTGATTAGGTTTTTGGGTGATTAGGTAGTTAAGAGTCAGCTTCAAGCTACAAGCCTCAAGTTTACCCGCCGAAGGAGGGCTTCAAGCTATTTTGTGGAAATAAGTCGGAAATTAGTTATCAGACCATCAGACCATCAGACCATCAGACCATCGGACCATCAGACCATCAGACCATCGGACTACTCAGACCATCGGACTACTCAGACCATCGGACTACTCAGACCATCGAACCATCGAACTTTCAGGCTATCGCCTTAACATCCTCAAACACAAAATTGCTTGAAGGTGCATAGTAAGCTCCAAAAAACTATATAATTCTACTGTCGTTTCTCCAACAGCTTCTTCCCACCATACAACGCACCAGCTGCTAAAAGCAAACCAATACCTCCATCAATGGGGACACAGGGAGGAGGGATACAATTACCGCCAGTGGGTGGTCCACCACCCGGAGGGCCTTGAGCGACACCAATAGCCGCAAAAGCCAACATAAAAACCCCTGTGAAAAGGATCCTCTTGAACTGAGTCATGTCGCGAAAATACTATTTGTTTTGTGAACCAAGCTTAATGCTTTCGTTGAATTCTCCACTTTTTACGTTCACAATATGAATACCCGAGCCTGGGATCTTGAGTTCGAATACTTCATTTTCATTTGTATTCCAGCTTCCAGAGTAGATGCTTTGTCCAAGCAAATTACTAACAGAAACCTCATATTCGTCAGATTTCGGGTCGTCAAACTGTAGATAATGAAGGCCAGCCTTTTGGATCACACTAAGTTGGCTGCTTGTTACTTCATCCATTGAAGCAGGTGGATTCTTAACTGCTTTAATGATAGCCAATTTGCTGGCATCACAGTCTGGGTTCCCATTGCTCGCTCTCAGGCTAACAACATAGGTTCCTTCGTTCTCATAAATGTGTGAAGGATTAACTTCTGTGCTGATCGCCGAGCCATCACCAAAGTCCCATTCAAAGTTAGTGGATCCAGAACTTTCATTGGTAAAACTCACTTCTTCATTTGCCCATGTATTAGGGATCAAAGTAGAAGCTTCAAAGTCTGGATCAACTTCAGAAGGTTCAAATACCGTAATGATCTCCTCCATATAGGCACATTGTCCATTCTGATCAGAAACCTGAATATGATAGTCACCAGCTCCAATTCCACTTAGAGTATCATTACCCTGTACATTAAAGCTTTCTTTCAGGATATCTCCTTGTTCATCTAACCACAAGACATCAAATGTGGAAGACGGATTGAGTTTTGCAATTGCCATTCCATCTTCAGTGCCAAAGCAAGAAGCGTTTTCTACTTCACTGTCTTTCACTCCTTTGGTAATGTGAAGTACAAATCTTGGAGCCTGAGTAGTGTCTTCCATCCAGAAGCGATAGCTGTTTTTAGTTTTCAGATCAACGATATTTCCCGTTTCCAGATCTTCCAGCAAGTAGCATGCAGATCGATCAGGAAGATTCTCAAACTCTAAGGTATGCCAGTCACTTTGCGCAGCTTCTGCTCTAATAGGAATACTCACTTTATCGAAGCTCAATGGAATATTATCGATCATTAGCGCAAGTGTATCCTGTTCTACTAGTGCGACATTTGGTCGCGGCCATCCGTTTCTAAGTTGGTAAAGATCCCATTGATCAAAGCCAAAACCACCCTGATCATTAAACTTAATGTAAGCATGAGCGGGCAGTTGAGCGGAATCACGCGTTAGGTGAATGTCTATTTGATCCGCTCTTGTGATCTTTTTATAGATCTGCGTGGTAGTATTGGTTGACTTATTGCTTTGGTCGAATGTTACAGAACCTGTGCCGTTTACCACCTGTACAAAGAATGACTGGTATGCAGGCAAGATATCTCCTTGACTGAGTGCCACGTAACTCGAAGTTCTGTCATAAACGATCATTGATTGTCCCTGGATGGCATGGAACATGGAAACAGTATCGATTTGAACTGCCGAAGCGTATGGGTTTCCAAATAGATTCCATCCTCTCCAACTTTGGGTATTATCACCTGAACCAGTTCCTACAACTGAGGAGGGAAACTGGGGTTGGATATCAAAGGAAAGTTCATAGGTGTCTCTGGCACCAATGCCACTATTTCCGCCTAGTAGGAAAACCCAGGCATCGTTAAAGAAGAATTGATCGGTCTGCGCATTTGATGCGGGAACCCATCCCGCTTCAAAACGCTCAGCCGCAGTTCCGGATGCCGCAGCAGCTAAACCAGGATTATATCGGTAAGAAGAGTTGTATGTTGGGGTGGCTGGACTATTTGAATTCGTATAACCAAAAGTGTAAAAGCCTGCAAGGTTGCTACCACCGCTATTGACAATATCGATTGTTTGAGGTGTTCCCGGGACATGGAAGTAAACCCAATCTGCTACGCTGTTCATACCAGAAAAGAATTTCTGACAAGTGATATTTCCTGTTATACTAACCCCAGAACCAATTTCTCCAAGGTTGGCAGTACCGCTCGCGTTGGACACCAGAGTGACGTTACTATTGGTAGTAAAAGTTCCATCAGTGAGTGTCAGATTCTCTGTCACATTAATTGCAGAATTGACCGTAACTCCACCAGAGGCATCAGAACAATCCATGGTTAAATTAGTGAAGTCCGTCGTTCCACTTCCTGAAATTGTTTGGGCTGATGGCGCTGTACTATTAAAGCTGAATACATCCCCTGAAGACATAGTCAATGTGCCTTCATTCTGTAGGTTTCCGGTCAGGCTAATGTTGTGACCATTAGTGTTTAATGTAGTCCCATTACTTATTCTCAATTTGCCATTTACATTCAGCGATAGAGAGGATGATAGGTTAATTGTTGATACCATTAAATAAAAGTGATTGTAAGTTAGATTTGCTCCGCCTTCAATAGTCCCACCTCTTAGATAAACAATTGAGCCGGATGAACCTCCATCAAATGTTCCACCCCTTCTGAGCTCTCTGATTCGCTGAGTATTGAGTCTGAAGGTAGCTGCAGTTCCATCAACCTGAATATCATTTGCCGCCCCAAAAGCATATAGCTCAAATCTTGAACACGCAATGCTATCAGTGAGTGTCGCATTAATAGACGCACCAGAATAAGAAAGGAATCTCAGATTATTATTTATGATGTGAATTGAGTTGTCCACTTCTGAGTGAACAGTAGATTTCGACGCGACCCACCAAACACGCGTACCACCTTTAATTATTCCACCTCCCGTAATGTGGGCTGAAAAACCCGTGTAATTATATGATTGGATTCTAGTCCCTCCGCTAACGTCGATGGTGCCAGTATTAGAGACAGAAACTGTATCGTTATTTGCCGTAGACTGAAGAAAAAAATCTCCATCTACGTTCAAAGTATTAGGTCCCACTATCAAACCAGAACCATTACCTTGAACTGTTAGGTCATTGCAGGTTTGTGTTCCCACTAGGGTTATAACGTCACCATTGGCAATGATCACATCATCACCTGGTGCAGGAGCAACTCCACCCGTCCAACTTGTTCCAAGCTGCCACTGCCCACCGCCTGTTCCGTTCGACGTGATTGTAGCAGCTGATAAATCCACAAGGTTTATCAGGAAGAGAATAAAAAGCAATACTTTTGGCGTGTTCATGATAGATTCAATTGTGTACAAAGATAAAGATACTAAGCTTAGTTTAAAATAAACCGACCATAAGTTTGGAAAAGGCTAAAAAGCAGAAACTTTCGTTAGATGACCCCAAAACCTTTTTAAGGATTCTCAGTCAAAATTGGTGGTTATTGGTAATCGTTCCTGTTGCCGTCTATTCATTAGCACTTGTTTATCTTCACAGGACACAGGAGGTCTATGCTGCGCGAATGCAGGTGATCCTGAAATCTGGAGAAGTATATGATTATCAGAGTAATCTTCTAAAGGGTCTAGGAATGTCAAACTCCTTCAGGTCCTATGATCAAATTGAAAGTCAAAAGAAGGTGATCCGCTCAACCAATATGGTGGCAGAGGTCTTAGAAAGACTAAATTTAGATGTCAGTTATTTCATTGAAGGACGCTTAAAGACCACAGAATATTTTAAAAGTACTCCATTTGAAGTGCGATCGAGCACCTTTGGTCCTAACGCTTATGGCAGGGATTTCTATTTGAATATTATTAGCTCTGATTCGATACTGCTAAAATATTCTCAAGGAGGAGAATCCATTGAAAAAAAATATGCCTTTGGTCAGCAGATATTGGATGGCAATTTTAATTTCAGCATACATCCCACTCGCAATATCGCTCCTGGATCACTTGATTACTTGAAAGAGATCAGCTATAAATTCAGGGTGAACCGAAGAGATTATCTCATCTACAGATATAAATCGGCTTTGGATGTTCAGAGTCTTGATTGGACCAGTATTTTGGAGATAGAATTAGCTGATGCGATCCCCGAACGTGCCATCGCTTTTTTGGATACACTCGCAAGGGTTTATATTGACTACTCCTTGAAGAATAAGCGCGATGTTAATCAGAATACGCTAAACTTCATTGATCGCCAAATTAATGATGTTCAAGAAATTCTAGATGACATTGAAGAAGATCTTGAGGCCTATAAGTCAAGTCGGTCAATTCTGAATTTAAGTAAAGAAGAGGAGGAGTATTTTACAAAACTCATTGCTTATGAGGAAGAATTAGGCAAAGCAAAGCTGAATCAAAACTCCCTAAATGAACTAGAGAAGTATGTCTTGGGTGCAAGTGAAGAAGCATTTCTTCCACCTGCTTTATATATTGTAGAAGGAGATAATTATTTGTATGAATCTATAAATCAGTTTTACGAATTACAATTAAGTAAAAATGAGATTTTACTAAGTACAACATCGGAGAGTTTTGCCGCAAAGGAGGTGGATAAGAAAATTGGCTTGATGCAGGGAAACCTTCTGAGTTATATTACAGACCTAAGAGCCGCTCTGAAGGATAAAACTCAAGAGCTCAAGATGAAAATAGCGAATTATGAGGAAAAGGTCAAAAGCATTCCTAAAAGCCAGCGCGAGATAGTAAATATTCAGAGGAAGCTTCAGGTAAATGAAGAACTCTATACCTTTCTTCTTCAGCGAAAAGCTGAAACGATCATTGCTGAGGCGGGAATTATCCCTGAAACAAAAGTGATTGAGCGGCCAAGGTCAGCAGGTGTGGTTTCACCTGACCGAAGGCGGATCATAGGCTCATCATTACTCATCGGTTTTGTTATTGCACTTCTTGTTTCAGCGATCAGAACGCTTTATTTTTCTAAGGTTCACAATCTTAAAATGTTGAATGAAGCTACTCAATTACCAGTTTTAGGAGGGGTAATGTATTCGCCGAGTTCTATTAAGAAAGGAGTTGCTCAAATAATCAATGAACCAAAGAGTAGGCACTCAGAGATGTTCAGAGTGATTCGATTGAATCTCCAGTATTTCTCTAAACACGATTCAAATACGGATGCCTCAGAAGATCAAAAAACCATTTTGATCACCTCCATGTTACCCGGAGAAGGAAAAACCATGTGTGCTTCTCATATAGCTGCGATCTACGCTGCTGCGGGCTTCAAAACTATACTTATAGATTTTGATCTCCATAAGCCAAGAGTACATAATGAGATCGGGATCAAAAATGAATCAGGGGTTTCTAATATCCTGGTTGGACGCGGTAAGTTAAATGATCATATTCAGAGATTTGAAGATGGTCAGTTTGACGTTTTAACCTCTGGACCTATCCCGCCAAATGCTTCGGAATTGATCATTGGTTCGGGTACAAATGCCTTATTCGAAAACCTAAAGACGGAATATAATGTGGTTGTGATAGATACCCCTCCGGTATCTTTGATCACTGATTCAATTGAGCTGATGCAATACAGTGATGCGAATCTATTTGTGATGAACACCAAATTTGCCACATCGAGAGCAGTCGGAATTCTCGAATCTATGATAGAAAAGAATTCAATTAAAAATGTTGGTATTGTTCTTAATGGTATCAAACGCAAACGATTTAACCTCTATTCGAGCCTGGTGGGTTCTTACGGTTATGGTTATGGCTATGGCTACGGCTACGGTTATGGCTACGGTTATGGCTACGGTTATGGCTACGGTTATGGTCAGGATACGAAGAAAGAGCAATAATTATGCTCAAACTAATTGCTCAAACTTATCAGAGAGTTTATAAACTCCTACCTGCCAGTAAACGCAAATACTCAATATTGGTTTTGTTTTTCCTGACTTTGTCGTCAGCGCTGGACTTGGCTGGCTTAGGAGCTCTTTTACCATTGTTCATAGTTGTTTTAGATCCAGATGCATTGTCATCAGACGGTATCTTTCTCTATGTTTACAATACACTTGGTTTCGAGTCAGAGACAAGCTTCATCATATTTCTTTCAGCGATCATTTTTATGATCGTCTTGTTGAAGAACCTTATTGGTTTGTTTATTCAATATTTGATAGCCAAGTTTACCTTTTCTATTCAGGAACACTTCTCTAACCTTCTGCTTTACAAATACTTTCATAGAGGATTGACTTTCATCAAAGAATCCAACTCTAACAGAGTAGCGCGGGATGTCAATGGGGTGCCGAGTAAATTTTCAACCAACCTCTTATTGCCACTGATGAACATGACAAATGAATTATTAGTGATTTGTTTGATCGTTATTGCGCTTATCTTTTACAACCCATGGGTTGTTCTTTTAGTGTTGGCTGTTGTGATTCCTACATTTCTATTCTTCTATACATTCAGTAAGAATCGAGTTCAGTATTACGCCGAGAAGATCTATGAGATAAGTCCTCGAATTACTAAGGTTCTATATGAAAGTTTTTTTGGGTATGTGGATATTAAAGTAAGTGGAACTGAAAGTAAATTCAGAAAGGACTATGAGAAAAACCTGAATGAATCTATAAAGTTTCAGGTTCTGAATCAAACTTTTAAGCAAGCTCCAACCAAAGTTGTTGAAACTTCAATGATTCTTGGAATATTGATCATCATTTGCTTTGGCCTATATTATTATTCTAGCAGAGAGTCATTGTTGACATTGTTAAGTGTATTTGCACTGGCAGCATACAGGCTACTACCTTCAGCAAACAGACTAATGGTTGCCTTAATAGATGTAAGAGCTCATCAGTACAGCCTGGACGTATTGAATCGAGTTAATACACATTATCCGGAAGAAGATCCAAAAGATGTTCAAATCGAATTTAAAAAGCGAATAAAATTTGAGAACGTCAACTTTAGTTATGCAGATGGAAAAATTATCCTTGATGGCATTTTTCTCGAACTCAAGAAGGGAGAGAGACTAGGTGTTATCGGGCAATCTGGCTCTGGTAAGTCAACTTTAATGAACTTGCTGCTTTTATTCTACGAACCGAGTTCTGGTCGGATTTGCTGCGATGGAAAAGACATAGGTATAAGCTCACAAAAGGCGTGGCGCAAATTGATTGGATATGTTCCTCAAGAGGTTTTTTTAAACGATGGAAACATTCGCGAGAATGTTGCTTTTGGTGTTTCAGAAGAGAATATAGATGATAAGAAGGTCATGGAGTGCCTTGAAAGAGCAAGTTTAGCTCAGCTAGTTGAGTCGCTTGAAAAAGGAATATATAGCCCAATTGGAGAAAGAGGATCGAGGATTTCTGGCGGGCAAAGACAACGTATTGGTATTGCGCGGGCATTGTATTTTGGAGCTCAAATATTGCTTTTTGATGAAGCAACTTCGGCACTCGATTCGGCCACAGAAAGAGAAATTACGGATTCCATTGCGAAGCTTGCAGAAGAGGATATGACAATGCTTATTATTGCACATCGAACCACGAGTCTAAAACATTGCAATAGAATAATTGAGTTGGAAGAAGGCAGAATAAAAGCAGAACATCAATACGAGTCATTGATTAAGGAGTATCATTAATGGAACTAAAAGATTCACGAGTATTAGTAATAGGAGGAGCCGGTTTTATTGGCTCCTTTGTTGTATCAGAACTTCTGAAGGAAGAGGTTGCTGAGATTAGGATTTATGACAATTTTAGTAGGGGTAAGCAAGAAAATATTGGAGATTCTCTCGAAGATCCAAGGTGTATGGTGTTTCCCTTTGGCGGTGATGTAAGAGAGCTCGATATCCTCGACAAAGCATTTGAAGGTGTTGACTATGTGTTTCACCTTGCTGCAATGTGGTTGCTGCATTGTAAAGATTTTCCAAGAACCGCCTTTGATGTAAATATCTCAGGAACTTTTAATGTGCTTGAAGCATGTGTAAAAAACAAGGTGAAAAAGCTCATTTACAGTTCTTCGGCCTCAGTCTATGGTGATGCCGTTGAGGTGCCAATGACCGAATCGCACCCTTTCAACAACACCAATTTCTATGGTTCTACCAAAATTGCCGGAGAAGCAATGTGTACAGCCTTCAATGATAGGTACGGACTTTCCGTGATCGGTTTGAGGTATATGAATGTTTATGGTCCCGGACAAGATCAGCACGCTGTATACTCTGGTGTTGTACCTATTATGCTCAATAAGATTGAGGCTAATGAAACTCCGATGATCAATGGAGATGGGGCGCAAGCCTATGATTTTATCTATGTTGAAGATGTAGCGAAAGCTAATCTGGATGCCCTTAAAAGTGATCAGGCTTTTGGGTTTTATAATGTTGGTACCGAGGTTCAAACATCTATTAGAGAGTTATGTGATACCATACTGGAACTTAAGAATTCGTCCCTTGATGTAGAGTATAAACCCTATGCTGAAGATGATGCACGACAATTCGTTAAGAACCGAATAGGGTCTGCTAAAAAGGCAAGCGAAGAGATAAACTTCAATTACCGCTATAGTCTTGAGCAAGGACTCCAGAAACTGATCGATTGGAGAATTTCAAAAGGAATTGACAAAGCATGAGAAAGAAGATCCAGATTTCAACTCCGGTTACGGGTCAGGAAGAATGGGAAGCACTCAAGGAGCCTTTAGAAACAGGTTGGTTAACAAGTGGTCCAAAAGTCAGGGAGTTCGAAGAGTCATTCGCTGAGCTTCATGAACTTGATCATGCAGTTGCATGCACCAGTGCTACCACAGCGCTGCATTTGTCTCTTGCAGCGCTTGGAATAAAAAAGGGTGATGAGGTTATTGTTCCAGCATTTACATGGATTTCTACTGCAAATGTTGTTGAGTATCAGGGTGCAAAGCCAGTATTTGTCGATATTGACATAAAGAGCTTTAACCTGGACCCTTCGAAACTCAAGGAGAAGATCAACCCCAATACCAAAGCAATTATCGCAGTACACCTCTTTGGCCTCTGTTCAGATATAGATGCGATCAGGGAGATCGCAGGGAACATTCCTATTGTTGAAGATGCTGCCTGTGCTGCTGGAGCTCGCTATAAAGACCGCTATGCTGGCTCTCTTGGAACATTTGGGTGTTTTTCGTTCCACCCAAGAAAGTCTGTTACTACCGGAGAAGGGGGTATGGTGACTACCAACAACAAAGAACTTTCTGAAAGGATCCAAATTTTAAGAAATCACGGGGCTTCAGTGTCTGAAGAACAGAGGCATCATGGACCTAAGCCATACATACTTCCAGAATTCAACATGTTGTGATTTAATTATCGGATGACCGACCTTCAGGGTGCTATAGGTACGGTTCAATTAAAAAAATTGAAGTCATTTATTCAGGAAAGGAATAAGTGGGCTCAGTTTTATATTAACGAGTTGAAAATTTTGGACTGGCTCCAAACACCCACTATTTCCGATGAATACGGACATGGCTGGCAGTCTTTCGTTTGTATGGTAGATGAAAACAAGTCCCCATATTCGAGAAATGAGATTATGAAGATATTGGAAGAAAAAGGCATATCCACTAGACCAGGGACCCATGCGGTGCATATGCTCGGGTACTACCGAAGCAAATATGATATTCAAGTGGAACAATATCCAGAAGCTCAAAAGGCAAATGACTTCAGCATGGCAATCCCATTGCATAATTCAATGGAAGAAGATGATTTCCATTACATAGTCGAAACACTGAAGTCAATCTGATGTGCGGAATTGCCGGAATATATAACCTGTCAGGTGAGCCAGTCTCGCGGCATGAGCTCAATCAAATGTCTCGAGAGCAAGCCCACAGGGGGCCTGATGGTTCTGGCTTATATGTCTCCGAGAATATTGGTCTGGCGCATCGCAGGTTAGCGATTCTTGACCTAAGTCATGCAGGTGATCAGCCTATGACCTCTAAGGATGGAGATTGGACCTTGGTCTTTAATGGTTGCATCTATAATTATCAAGAGTTAAGAGAAGAACTCAGATCTAAAGGTCATCAATTCGTTTCTAGTTCTGATACGGAGGTGATTGTTGAAGGTCTTTCTGGTTATGGAATTGATTTCATTGAAAGGCTAAACGGAATGTTTGCGATCGCAGCATGGAACCATCGTGAAAAGGCACTTTACCTTTCCAGAGATCGCTTTGGGGTGAAGCCTTTGTACTACTATTTCAATGGAAAAACACTGCTCTTTGGGTCGGAAATAAAGGCATTCATGAAACATTCGTCATTTTCTGTAAAAATGGACACTGACGCTTTGAATGAGTATTTCACCTTTCAAAACATGTTTCGCTATAAAACTCTTTTTGAAGGAGTCGTATTGCTTCCTCAAGCAAATACGGTGCGTATCGATTCAAATTCACGAGGTGTAAAACACAGAAGTTGGTGGGATTTTGACTTTTCGCAGGTTGATGACAGTATGAGCTTTGAGGATGCAGTGAATGAATCGGAGCGATTGCTGAAACGCGCAGTTTCGAGGCAAATGGTATCTGATGTGCCGGTGGGGTCATACTTGAGTGGTGGTATGGACTCCGGTTCAATTACCGCCATTGCAAGTAAACATGTTCCCAGACTTTCCACCTTCACTTGTGGCTTCGACATGAGTGAAGTAACAGGCCAGGAGGCGAATTATGACGAAAGAAGGGATGCTGAATTAATGGCAAACCATTATCGAACTGAGCACTATGAGCAAGTCATCAATGCTGGGGATTTAAGTTGGTCTCTACCAAGGGTGATATGGCATCTTGAAGACCTTCGAGTTGGTATGTCATACCCAAACTATTACATAAGCAGGCTGGCATCCAAGTTTGTTAAGGTTTGTCTGCAGGGAACAGGTGGTGATGAGTTATTTGGAGGTTACCCCTGGAGATACTATCATATTTTCAAATCTGTTGATCGGAGTGAATTCTTTGATCGTTATTATTCCTTTTGGCAACGCCTGGTACCTGATCAAGACAAAAAGGCACTGTTTCAATCCACTGCCTACAACAGCATAGAGGATATCGGTAAACCCAGAAAAGTATTCGAGAGGGTTTTTCTGTTTAACGAGAAACTCAAGTATGATAGGCCTGAAGAGCATATTCAGAATTCACTATACTTCGAGATCAAGACCTTCCTGCCTGGCTTATTGCTTGTAGGTGACAAGCTTTCAATGGCAAATGGACTCGAAGAAAGATTTCCATTCCTTGATAACGACCTGGTAGATTTTGCTCAAAAGATCCCAGTTCGACACAAATTAGGCAAGCTGGAGGAAATGAAGAAAATCGATGAGAATATGACCAAAAAAAGTCGTTTGCGCTACAGAGAGTTTGATGATGGTAAAACGGTTCTCAGAAAAGCAATGATGGATTTCATTCCAAACAAGATCATCGAAAGGAAAAAACAGGGCTTTTCAGCTCCTGATGAAAGCTGGTATCGTGGAGAGAATCTAAAATATATTGAACAACTCCTTTTGAATAAACGAACAGTATCAGAAGAGTTCATAAATCCTGATTATATGCGAAAGGTCATTTCTGAACATATGAGTGGGAAGGTTAATCATCGACTTTTGATATGGTCATTCATGAGCTTTGAGTGGTGGTGTAAAATTTTCTTGAATGGAGAGCGACCAGGAACAGCTTAATGTCCCAAACTTTCTGGTCATAGGTGCAGCCCGTTCTGGGACCACGAGCTTACACGGGTTACTAATTCAGCATCCTGACATATACCTCCCGGTTAAGAAGCAACCCGAACCCCATTTTTTCTTGAAAACAGATGAATATTCAAAGGGATATCAGTACTACTTGGATACCTATTTCAATGGAGTAAAGGAAGAGTCTGCTGTAGGAGAAATCTCAACTTCTTATCTGTTCGGTGAACAGGTACCTCAGCGCATTCATGATTTTAAGTCAGATATCAAACTCATTTGTATGCTCCGAGACCCTGTTAAAAGGGCATTCTCTAATTATTGGCATTCTACAAAGAATGGTTTTGAAACACTTAGTTTCAGGGAAGCTGTAGATCAGGCCGAGGAACGACATTTGCAACTAGGACCAAAAATGAAGGAAATTGCCCCATTTGCATACATTGAAAGGGGTTTATATGGCGATCAACTCACCAATTATCTCAACTATTTTAAAAGAGAACAGCTTCATATAATCATTATGGAAGAGTTTTTTCGTGACCTTGAGACAGGTATGAAAAGATTATTTGAATTTCTTGAAGTTGACCCAGCTTTTGTGCCTAATAAAATGAAGTTGGACACGAATAAATCAGTTCCTGAAACAGTGTTTTTAAGTACTAACGATATTGAAATGATAAGTCCTTATTTTCGTAAATCGAACGAGGTGCTGTTTGAACTATTAGGTAGAGTGCCGCAAGACTGGATTTGATTCTGTCAAACAAAGAAAAATATCAATTCGAGGATTTTACCTTTGATGCTTATAAAGGATTAATTAGTAACCTTTTAAGTAGTGGTCATCGGTTTATTTCGTACAGGGAGATAGAGACAGATGAGCCATGGGTTTTATGGAGACATGACCTTGATTTTTCCCCTCAACGTGCTTTAAAATTGGCCAAGATCGAATATGAACTTGGGGTCAAGTCAACTTTTTTTTTACTGTCTCATTCCCGCTTCTACAATCTATTTGAAAAAGAAATTAAAGAGCTAATACTCCAAATAA
>CBFHWY010000039.1:0-26654 GCA_965659675.1 Salibacteraceae bacterium
GTCACCTGATCTCCGTAGGCTAAAGCCATGATGCATTTGTTTAGAGGGATGCCCAATTGAATAGCCGATTGCACAATAATAGGACCCTGAACTGCCCACTGGCCACCGCCGCTAGGCACGAAGATGTTTACGAGGCCAGCACTAAAAAATGTGAATATTGGAAAAGTAAAATCATTGGAGATACTCACAAAAAATGAACTCAACATTTCGACCAGACCAGAACTATTCATAATTCCCATGATCCCGAAATAAAGCGGAAATTGGATGAGGATCCCCGACACACCCCCAATGGCTTGCTCTAAGGCATTTAGAAATCTGGCGAAGCTTCCGTGCAGTAATAGCGCCAATCCGAGCAATAGAAAGTTGATGTTGTTTGGAGTAAAGAACGCCAAAACACGGTCGTTCAGATAAAATGCTTTTAGCAATACCGCACCCAAAATGACCAGCGCAAAAAAAGAAGCCAGCAGTTTGGAATGATCTAGTTTTTCTGCTCCGGTTAAGATCTCAGGATGATCTGGGGTCTTGGTCGCTGCTTTAAGCTCATATTCAGATGTTTTAGTCCTGGTAGCAAACCAATACAAAAAAACAGGAATCAACAAGATCAAAAGTAAGCTTGTGATCAGGTTCATGGAGGAAAACACAGTTTGATCAAAAGCAATACTCAAAGGAAGGCTGCTCAATTGTTCCATCGACCATGTGTTCGACAGGAGTTCTCTGAGGTGTCCTTCTTCAGCAACTTTCACCAAACTACTTCCTGAGAGTCCACCATGCCAGACCATCAAACCGGAATATCCCGCCGCACCAACAAGTGGGTAGTTTAATGGAATAGCCTGCGCTTTTGCATACTCACCGATCTTTCGAGCATAAATAGCACCGAAGATCAGTCCAAGCCCCCAATTGAACAGGGCTACCAGGATGGTAAAAAAACTGATCCAGGCTACCGCTCTGGCGTTGGTATTACAGAATTGTAGCGACCAGGAGATGAAGCGCTCCACAGGCGCTGTAAGGGCCAAAACATGACCCAGGACAAGCATGAGCATCATTTGAACCGCAAAGACCATGAGAGAGTTGGTCCACAATCCACTCTCCCAAAAAGACATCAGATTGATGCCATAACTGACATAAGACTCCTGCTCAGGGCAGGTCACAAAGAGCGCCAGAAAATAAGTGAAGATCGAAAGCAACACTGCGATGGTAAAAGGCGCAGGTAGCACCGCACGAAAGGCAGCGGCAAATCGATCAGTGAAACTCATTTAGAATGGTAGATCGTCCTCTTCTATATCATTTGAGTTGTTGCTCGGTGCTGATGGCATGGGTGCTCCAGAAGGTGGCTCTGAAGACGATGGAGCAGCTCCTTGTTCAGATTGCATAGCGTCTATTCTCCACGCCTTTACATCAGTATACCATCTTCCATTGTACTCTCTTGAGCTAATATCAATATATGCTCTGATCTGACTGTTCACCTGATGACTCTTGAGTTCATCGATCACATCTCCCCAGGTTGAAATACAGATCTGCTTTGGATACTTGTCATTTAGGGTTTCAAGGATGAATTCCTGTTTTCTCCAAGGACCATTGCGTCCTTCTCCATTCTGTTCCGGTAATAGTTGCTTTATTTTTCCTTCAATCTCCATATCTTATTGATTATTAAAACTTAATAGTGTTTTCCAGGCTTCCTCTACCCTTCCCTCAGAGAGCAATTCCGCGGCAATTTTATGGAGCTCCTGCTCCAATTTCTTTGGTTCATCTTCTAAGTCCACAAACAAGTCGCTTAACTCAACCAATTTATAGTCATTTACTTCGGTTTCATCGGGCAGAGCTTCTACATTTCCTAATTTACCAAGATCATTTCCAGTTAAAGTATTAGAGTTTTTGATGTCCTCCGGAATCCGATCTACCCCTATACCCATGGTACTGAGGGGTTTTGTTACTTCGAAAAGCGCATTCCCATGCGCTCTTACATAATAGTTTCCTCCCATTCTGCCAACTGGGTCAAGTTTTTGGGTATCGATCTTTCCGTGCTCATCCAGAATAGCATCATCAATATGAATCAATTTGATCTCACAAATGATCAGGTTACCCGCACCTCCGGTTTGGCCCAACTCCACCACTTCTCTCACCTTACACTCCATTTGCATGGGTGACTCTTTCACCCGTGGCGGTTTTACCAACTCAGATTCAATTGGCGTAAAGCCACTCTTCACAAACTCATTAACTCCTTTTGGGTAAGCCGTAGAAGAGAGAGACATTTGCTCAACCATATCGTAGTTCACCATATTGATCACCACTTCAGGAACCTCCTTTACGTTGTCGTGACTATGTTTTGTTGTGTTGTTTCTTCCGCTTCTCGCTGGAGAAAAGATCACGATTGGAGGAGCAGCACTAAATACATTGAAGTAGCTGAATGGACTCAGGTTCACATTTCCTTCTTTATCGATGGTACTGGCAAAGGCAATAGGCCGCGGTGCAATACCCCCGAGAAGGTATGAGTGTAACTGCGGCATTGGTATTTCAGCTGGATCTAATCTCATGTTTTTATGCTTCCGACAAAGCTAAAAAAAGCCGCTTGGCATAGACTTGTGAAATAAGATGCTTTCATGCACAAGTTTTTAAAACTTAGCCTTATATTTGCACCCCCTAAGAAATATGCTTCTTAGGTCGTTCTAAAGGGCTCCCGTCAATGAGCTTACATAACTGCGGACCCCTCGATTAAACTCAGGGGAAATGTGGTGAAATTGGTAGACCCGCCTGCCGGCAAGCGGGCTTGTGCGCCGAAGGCGTACACGCTAGACTAAGTCTAGCTGTTTGGGTTTACCACTTACATTATCGTAAGTGACTGCGGTAGTGCTATGCGGATGTGGTGAAATTGGTAGACACGCTAGACTTAGGATCTAGTGCCGAGAGGTGTGTGGGTTCGAGTCCCTCCATCCGCACTTAATGAAAAGGAATTCGGTTATCGAAATGAATCGAGAAACTGAGTTCCTTTTTTTGTTTGCTTTTGTTCCTTCCTCTACCATAAAGCTTCCTTTAGACCTTTCACTTAAACACTCATAAAATGACATTTAAAGAATTACAACTTATTCCACCCATCTTATCAGCCCTTTCAGAATTGGGCTATGAAGAGCCAACCTCCATTCAATCCAAGGCAATACCTTTAGCACTTAAGGGCCAGGATGTATTAGGTAGCGCACAAACAGGAACTGGAAAAACAGCAGCCTTTGCTATACCCATCATTCAGCATCTTCAAAATAACCAGACATCCTCAGGTAGGAAAATTCGCTCCCTGATCGTCACTCCAACACGGGAACTAGCCATTCAAATTGGTGAGAGCTTCAGAGATTATGGAAAGCACACAAAGATCAGGAATACCGTGATTTTTGGAGGAGTAAATCAGAATTCTCAAACAAGAGCACTAAAAGCTGGAGTGGATGTATTGGTTGCCACGCCTGGAAGGTTGCTTGATCTCATGAACCAGGGGTTTATTTCACTTAAAGACATCGAGTATTTTGTGCTGGATGAAGCCGATCGCATGCTCGACATGGGATTCATCCACGACATCAAAAAGATCATCGCTAAACTTCCGAAAAAACGCCAATCCATGTTCTTTTCGGCCACCATGCCTCCTAAGATCAAAGCGCTATCAGAACAAATCCTGGTACAGCCTCAAATGGTAGCGGTAAACCCTGTTTCTTCTACAGCGGAAACGATTCAACAATACCTGTACTATACGAACAAGTCCGATAAGTTATCCTTACTTCTGCATATTTTAGAGAATCAGGAGATGGATCAGATCATACTCTTCTCAAGAACCAAACACGGGGCAAATAAGATCGTAAAGAAGCTTCAAAGACAAAAGATCAGCTGTGCTGCCATCCACGGAGATCGAAGTCAGAATCAACGTCAAAAGGCGCTCAAGGAATTCAAAGACGGAAAGATTAGGGTGCTTGTAGCAACCGATATTGCCGCGCGTGGAATTGATATCGATAAACTCCAGTATGTGATCAACTACGATGTGCCAAATGAACCTGAAACCTATGTTCATCGTATCGGTCGATGTGGACGAGCTGGAGAGGAAGGTATTGCATTCTCTATTTCAGAACCAGAAGAAAATGCTTTCGTAAGGGATATTGAAAAACTCACCAAACAAAGCTTAGAGCAGATCAAAGATCATCCTTTTCCTCAAACTGATAAACCCATGAGTCCTGCTGAGAAGAAAGAGTTTGAGCAGGAAAAACGCCGTAAAAAACAAGAGTTTTTTCAAAACAGAAAGAAAAATAAGGTCGGTGGAAGGAATCGGCGTTGACCCAGGGTGGACGTCTATGTTTAGATGATGCAATTTAGTTTATCATTGAGGAATGGAATGGCTGACACGAAATTCCACACTCCAACTCAGTCTGAAAGATCTCAATCAAATTATTGCTTGGTCTGACCGATCGTTTGGTAGAGGTTATTTAAATCTGCACTACTTAAAGGCACTCTCCAAAAAAGCTATTTGGATCACCTACCGCGATGCTGATGTTTTGAAGGCTGGCGCATTGCTTTTAAAGCAAACTGCAAGCGAAATACCCACAAGCTTGCAAGCTAAAGGTCTTTTTAACGAGGAACTCGTTCTCTATCGCAAATTCGTTATCGTTGATCCGAGCTACCGATCCATGGGCATCTCTGAATATTTGATGCAGGAGATCGATGAACAAAGTGAGGAATATCCTTTGATCTACACCAGCATCTGGCAAAAACCAGGAATTGAAAAGTACAGTGAACAACTCCAGACCCATGGATATGAGCGCGGGGAGCTCCTCGAAAATTACTGGAAAGAAGATAGTATGAAACGCAAGTTTGTTTGCGCAACATGTCAGGACATCCCCTGTACCTGCTCTGCCCGATTGTATTACAAATTGAATTCTTAATTTTCCGAAATGTTGGATTATCACAGCAGTCGCTTTAAAGCTGTCATTCCCTTAAGTGGCGGGATAGATAGCACCGCTGCGGCCTACCTCACATTAAAGGAAAACCGGAAGGAAAATTACCTCATCTACCGCATCCAGCTGCTGAATGGAACCAGCGGACATCGCACTATCCGAGAGGACCTTGCCACTGAACAGATCCTACAATGGTTTGAGGAGAACGGACTAAAGAATTTCGCTTTTCGAAAACTGAGTTTTGATTATTCAAGCTTAGGGATGATGCCACCAATTTGGGATAGTGATGCTATCAACTTTATCGCTTCCGTTGTGGTGCAAGCCCATCCCGAGATCGATGAATTCATTGAAGGCGCCATTGCTAACGATTTTGAAGACCCAGGCTTTCAAAAACGTCTTAATAAGATCGCCAAACTCTTTTATCTGAGTGCAGAAAGAAGTCCAAATGACTTCACATTCACTTTTCCAGTTCGAGACAAGAGTAAAAAAGAACTGATGGAACTCTTGCCAGAGTCTCTGCTTCGACTCACCTGGTCGTGCCGGTATCCGGAAATAGGTCCTCCATACACCTTTGTGCGTTGTCATAAATGTCCGCAGTGTAAGGTGATCGATGCTGTTTTGAAAGACGATCCTGAACTTAAGCTAAAGTTGGGGGAACATAGGGGCTAGTGTTTTAGCCCGCATTGCTTTGGCAACTAACCTTGTGCCTCGTGCCTCGCGCCTTGTGTCTTGCGTCTTGCGTCTTAAACCCCACTCCCCCTCCCTAATAGCTCTTTCCATTTCCACCATTCCTACAGCCTTTTTCACTACCTTTGCATGCCTCAAAAATCAGATAGTAACAAAGAGGATAAGATTCTGATAATATGGATATTACAAAGAAAGAATTAGACGAGTTGAACACAGAGGTGACCATCGAATTGGCCCCAGAGGATTACGAAAAGCAGGTAACCGACATTTTAAAGGATTATCGCAAGCGCGTTACGATGCCAGGTTTTCGTCCAGGTAAAGTGCCATTTGGCATGGTGAAGAAGATGTATGGGAAGTCAGTTCTCGCCGAAGAATTGAACAAGATCCTTTCCCAAAAACTTCATGATTACATCACTGAAAACGAACTACAGGTTTTGGGTCAGCCATTGCCGAATGAAGCAGAAGAAAACAAGATCGATCTTGAATCGGATTCTTTCAAATTCACCTACGACCTTGGTATCAGCCCGGAATTTGACATCAAACTGAGCGACAAGGACAAGTTTGACTATTACAAGATCACCATTGATGACACCCTTATCGACAAATACGTTCGCGATGTTGCCAAACGATACGGAAAAGTTGAGCAGGTAGATGAAGCTGGTGACGATGACATGCTTCAAGGTACCTTCAGAGAACTCGACAGCAAAGGCAATTTGGTAGAGGGTGGCATTGAAAACACCAGTACCATTGCCATTGAATATATTGAAGATAAAAAGGCAAAAGACAAACTAATCGGGCTAAAACTTGAAGAAAAGATCAAGGTTAATCCGGCAGATGTTAGCCGTGGACCAGCCGATACTGCACAAATGCTTGGAGTTTCAAAGTCAAGAGCAGAGAAACTGAAAACTCAATTTGAATTCACGGTAGAAAAGATCTACAGAATGACTCCTCATGCTGCTGATCAGGAACTTTTTGATAAAGTTTATGGTCCGGGTGAGGTGAAATCTGAAACAGAATTTCGTCAGCGAATTTCTGAAGAGTTAGAGAAGAATCTGGAAGTAGATGCTAACCGAAAGTTCTATAAAGACCTGTCTGAAAAGCTGATCGCTAAACTAAAGCTTCAACTTCCAGAAAACTTCCTCAAGCGTTGGTTGGAAGCCAGCAATGAAGAACTCGATAAAGAAAAGATCGAAGAGGAATGGGATGATATCGCCGATAGTATTCGCTGGCAGCTGATCGAATCAAAGATCATGCGCGACAATAAAGTTGAAGTTCAGCACAAAGAATTAGTTGAAAAAGCGAAGGAATTAATTAAGGCTCAAATGGAACAATATGGCCAAACTGACGTTCCAGAAGAACAGTTGGATGCAATGGCGGCCAATATTCTTGGAAACGAAGAAGAAGTCAAAAGAGTGCATGAACAGGTGCTGGACGAAAAGCTGATCAACTTCTACAAGGAAACGGTAACGCTAAAAGAGAAAGAAATAAGCTTCGACGATTTTGTTAAATTAGCCAACAAGTCGAATAAGAAAAACAGTATCATGGAGGGCATTAGTAACCTCGTCAAGTTCTAGAGAATATGCAAGATCCAAACGAATTCAGAAAATACGCCATCAAACACATGGGTATCAGCAGTATGGTTTACGACCAGTACAGCTCCATGTATAAGAACTATATCTCTCCTACCATTATCGAGGAGCGTCAGATGAACGTAGCTTCAATGGATATCTTTTCAAGATTGATGATGGATCGTATCATCTTCCTTGGTGTGCCTATTGATGATACGGTATCGAATATCGTTCAGGGTCAGCTTCTGTTCTTGGAATCTACCGACCCTAAGAAAGACATTCAGATCTACATGAATAGCCCTGGAGGTTCTGTTTATGCCGGATTGGGAATCTATGATACCATGAATTACATCCGCCCGGAGATCGCCACGATCTGCACTGGTCTGGCTGCTTCAATGGCTTCTGTTTTGTTAACGGCAGGAACCAAAGGAAAAAGAACTGCACTTCCACATGCCAGAGTGATGATCCACCAGCCATTAGGCGGTGCGCAAGGTCAGGCATCTGATATTGAGATCACAGCACGTGAGATCCAGAAACTCAAAAAGGAGCTTTATGAGATCATTGCCAAACATTCAGGTCAGGACTACGACAAGGTATGGGAAGACGGAGACCGCGACTATTGGATGAGAGCGGAAGAAGCTAAAGAATACGGAATGATCGACGAGGTGCTCGTTAGAGATTCCAAATAAGAAATATGGATCAGTCAGAACCAAAATGTTCCTTTTGCGGGAAGTCGAAGAGTGAAGTGAATATCCTCATTGCGGGGATAAGCGGACATATCTGCGATGGATGCATTTCTCAGGCACAGAATATTGTGCAGGAGGAAGTATCTGTTGAGCTAAACTCTAAATTGAAATCGAGCTTAAATC
Source organism: Salibacteraceae bacterium (assembly GCA_965659675.1). Classification (GTDB taxonomy): domain Bacteria; phylum Bacteroidota; class Bacteroidia; order Flavobacteriales_G; family Salibacteraceae; genus CBFHWY01. The sequence continues at coordinate 8,044 of CBFHWY010000039.1, forward strand.
TCCTTAAGCCAAAAGATATCAAGCGACACCTGGATGAATTTGTCATCGGTCAGGAAGATGCTAAAAAGGTTCTTTCTGTAGCTGTTTACAATCACTACAAGCGTATTACTCAAAAGCTCGACGAGGAAGAAATAGAGATCGAGAAATCGAATATTGTACTTGTGGGTGAAACTGGAACCGGTAAAACACTACTGGCCAAAACAATCGCTCGTATTCTGAATGTACCTTTCTGTATCGCTGATGCTACGGTGATCACTGAAGCTGGATATGTTGGTGAGGATGTGGAGAGTATCTTATCTAAACTCCTTCAGGCAGCGGATTATGACGTATCAAAAGCGCAAAAGGGAATCGTATTCATAGACGAGATCGACAAGATCTCAAGAAAAAGCGATAACCCTTCTATCACTCGCGATGTTTCTGGGGAAGGGGTTCAGCAGGCACTCCTAAAACTACTCGAAGGTACTACGGTAGGTGTTCCACCAAAAGGCGGACGTAAACACCCTGAGCAAAAGCTAGTTCAGATCGACACCAAAGACATCCTGTTTGTATGCGGTGGTGCATTCGACGGAATTGGAAAGATCATTGAAAAACGCCTGAACACGAATGCCCTCGGCTTTAGCCGACCAGGTGAGGAAAGGGAAGAAATTGAAAAGGAGAATATCCTGCAATACATTAGCCCCCAAGACTTAAAGCAATTTGGATTGATCCCTGAGTTGATCGGACGTTTTCCGGTGTTGGCTCACTTGAACCCGCTCGATGCTTTTGCCCTCAAGCGTATTCTCACTGAGCCAAAAAATGCCTTGATGAAGCAATATCTCAAATTGTTTGAGATGGAAGGTATTAAGTTGAGTGTAGACAAGAAAGTACTTGATTTCATGGTGGAAAAAGCCATCGAATTTAAGCTAGGAGCAAGGGGACTACGCGCCATCTGCGAGGCTATTCTCATGGATGCGATGTTCGACCTCCCTTCAGAAGAAGGCAAAACAAAAGAGTTCAAAGTGAACCTCTCTTATGCAAAAGAGAAGCTGAACAAGTCTTCGATCAACAAATTAAAGGTGGCTTAATAGGGGATCTCAACATCCCATCTTCCATTGAGATTCGTGACGCTGTAGCTATTGCCGCAGTCATCAGTAAGACTGATCTCTCGATCCAGGAGGTTTGCAAGTTTTAATGTTTGTCCTTCTCCATAAGGATATGAGCATCGAAGGTCAAAATACATTGCACCGTCATTTTCCACTTCAAATGCATTGCCATTCACTCCTCTGCCTTTACTCTTTCCCCTGAACTCAAAAACATCATCAAAAGGCTTTGGAAGGTCACTTCCCTCTGTTTGCAATATGTACCAGTCGCAAGTCCAAAGCGCAATTCCATCCTCGGAATGAAGTTCTCCGCCCTCAAGTATGATGTTATACTGTCGTAGACCGTTTGTCTTGCCCAGATAATCGACCACAAAGCGACCGTACAGCTCAATGCTATCTACTCTGTAGTTCACCAGATCTACCGTCATTTGATTAAAGTCTTCTGGATAGAATCCATCGATCTGCACGTTGATCAAACCAAAACGCAATTTATCATCCTCACAGTTTGGTCTATCCTCATCTGATCCCCAGTCTAACCACAAACTTTTTTGCACTGCCTGCGCTGTGCTCGTGAAATAGATCGTATCGAGGCAAGCATCCTGAAGGTCAGATTGGAAACCTTGTTCGATCAAGAGGGAGTCTTCTATCGCTATGCGGTGAACCTGACGAAAAACATCTATGAATGCCGTTTGTGCTAAGAGGTGGTCTTCCGTTGCTGTGATATCCGTATCCAGGTCACGAACAGAATCATTGCAAGACCAGGTAAACAGTGAGGTCAATACAACAAGAAATAAGGCCGTTTTCTTCACCATCCTAACAAAGGTAATGCTTTCTATTTGCGTTTATAATGTTCAAACTGAAAGTCGTAGGGGTTTCGTTCGTCTTTATCGAAATAGCGTTCCTCAGTAAGTTGCCAATTTTCTTTATTCAGTTCAGGGAAAAATGTATCCCCTTCGATCTCTGCCTGAATTCTCGATAAGTAAATATTATCAGCAAGCTCCAAACACTGTCGATAGATCTCCCCTCCCCCGATGATCATGAGTTCTTTCTCACCATTCTTTCTTGCATGCTCAATAGCAGCGCTTATGTCGTTGAAGATGAGCGCTCCCTCCTCTTGAAACGAAGAATTGCGCGTGACCACCATATTCACCCTGTCTTTGAGCGGCCTGAACTTCCTGGGAATACTCAGGTAATTCTTTCTACCGCTGAGGATAAAATGACCCAGTGTCATGTCCTGAAACAACTTCATGTCTCTGGGCATATGCCAGGGTATATCGCCATCTTTCCCGATGACGTTGTTGAGGCTTGCAGCAGCGATAAGACTTATTTCCATCAGACAGAAACAGCAGCTTTAATGTGTGGATGTGGATCGTAATTCCGCAACTCAAAGTCCTCAAACTTAAAGTCAAAGATGTCCTTTACATCAGGATTGATCCACATTGTTGGAAGATCTCTCGGCTCGCGTTCTAGCTGTAATTTGGCCTGATCCAAATGGTTATTGTAAAGGTGAACATCGCCAAAGGTGTGAACGAAGTCTCCGTACTCCAGATCGCAGACTTGTGCCAACATCATCGTAAGCAATGCGTATGAGGCAATGTTAAAAGGCACCCCTAAAAACGTATCCGCACTGCGCTGATATAACTGGCAACTCAATTTACCGTCCGCTACATAGAATTGGAAAAGGCAATGGCAAGGTGGTAAGGCCATTTCCTCGATGCACTCTACATTCCAAGCGCTCACAATATGCCTTCGGGAGTCGGGATTGTTCTTTAAGTTATGTACCAGGTTTTTGATCTGATCGATGTGCCGACCATCAGAAGTTGGCCAGGAACGCCATTGGTATCCGTAAACTGGTCCGAGGTCGCCATTCTCATCTGCCCATTCATCCCAAATCCGCACCTTATGCTCCTTGAGGTAGGAAATATTGGTATCACCCTTCAAAAACCAAAGCAACTCATGAATGATCGACCTTAGGTGAAGCTTCTTAGTGGTCAGAACCGGAAAACCCTCACTCAGGTCGAAACGCATTTGATAACCAAAACAACTCAGTGTTCCGGTGCCAGTACGGTCACTTTTTTGAGTTCCATTTTCAAGAATATGTTCCAGAAGGTCGTGATATTGTTTCATTCCGCAAGCGCTCTTTGTACTTCGAAAATAAGCTTGTATTGACTAGCCTGAGTAGTTGGAAAGCAGCCTTTTATGAACAACAAACTAACGACTTATTTCTTCCGACGTTTCTTGCGCTTTTTGCGCTTCTTTTTCTTGTCCTTGTCCTCTTCCTCCTGTTCTTCAGCATCTTCGTCATCACTCTCCTGAGGAGCAGGTGGTTCTGCATTCTCTCTTCTCAAAAAGTCCTTGGCTTCTGCCACGGGTATCTTACGGTTGTAGTTGTAAGCTACTACAAAAGCATCAGGTATGCCCATTTCCTTGATCTGCTCACAATAGATCTTTGCCACTTCGTAATCTGAATAACTCCCCACAGTGAGTATGGTCAGATCGCCTTCAATATTTTCCCTGATTCGATCTATGGTCAGATAATTCTTCACCATATCATCAGGAATATCTTCTTTGAAGGCCCCGATCTGTACACGGAAATCCACTTTGCCTCTAATATCCACCTTAATGGGTTGGTTATCAATCGTAACCACTTCCTCTTTGAATTTTACCCCACTATTTATGTCTACAATGAATGCATCCTTGTAGCCCACATCTTTTACATAAGAGAGAAGCTTTTCCGCCTGAGATGGATAGATCAGGCGACCAACAACATATCGAAATACACCGTTTTGATCAAGGTAAACCTCAACATTCTTCAGGTTTTCAAACTCCCTTACGAACTTGGGTTCAATGAAAGCGCCAACCTGTACACCATAGAGTGAATTGGTCGTGGTGTAGTCCTGGGTTTTAGTACGAATACCATGTGCTTCTGGGTTTGTAATAGGTTGAAGTCGTGCTCTGTAACGCCTTTCCGGACTCAATTCTGTAGTAGGGAATCGGGGTAAAAACTGTTGCTTATCCCCCTCTTCGATCGTATCTACCGCAGAAACAGGTGCCCCTATGGTCTCAGCCGAATCCGCTTCTGCCAATAATTGTCCTTTTTCATCTTTGAACTTGCGGGTTCCACAGATCCGATGCCACTTCTGACCTTCTACCAGGTACCATTCATCCTCATAGGAGAAGATCTTGTAAAATTCATTCAAGGTTTCGATGGTCTTCGTGCATTTACCCATCATGGCATAACCGATGATCAAATAGTAAAAAGAGTATTCCGAAGCATTCTTCTCAAAAACCGATAACTTGTCGTAGTCGGAGCTATAGTTCTCTTTGGCAAACTCAAGGATCTTAACCGCCTTTCGCACTTTCTTCTCTTCCTGAATATAGGTTGAGCCCAGATGATACGCCACATTTGCATTCTCAGGAGCTCTGTCGTAAAGCGACTCTAAAACAGGGATCGCTTCCTCATTCTTATTGCTCGCTAACAGGACCTTTGCCTCTTTGAAGTCATTGTAGAATTCGGCATTGGTTTGAGCATCCAAAAAGAATGGGATGATCAGTAAAAGAAACACCAGGCGACTACGCATAATTTGGCTTTGATCAAACTTAATTTCAAAAAGCCTGCCACTTCCCTAGTGGACCATGCAATTGCTAACAGACAAAGGTGGAAAAGGCTACTTGCTAAAGAAGATCATTCTCACCGCGATGATGAGCATCAAAACCCCGAAGCTTCTCTTGAGCACAAGTTCGCTCACACCGAGCGAAAATTTAGAGCCCAGATAGCCACCAAGAACAAAACTCAGTGCAATGATTAGCCCGTAGCCAATATTTAAGTTTCCGGTTTTATGATAATTCCAGGCGGCCAAAGCACCTATGGGAAGCAGCATCAGCCCTATGGAAGTTCCCTGAGCAGCGTGCTGGGTCATTCCAAGCAAAAATACCAGGGCAGGAACAATGATGACTCCACCACCAACCCCGAACATCCCGCTCAAAACTCCGGCGGCCAGACCGATCATGATCAATACGGCTATTTCGTAGAAGTTCATTAGAAATCCAAACCTAGGGATAAATGGGTAATCGATTGTTGAATTCGACGATCTTCCACTCCCCAGGCATAATCAAGGCGCACAAAGTAGCCCCACAATTTTGCTCTTAACCCGGCACCATAGCTCGCTACGATCGGATCTTTTTTATTGTCCAAATAGATGGTAAGTGGAGCCTTTTCAATGACATATGTGTTAAACTGATTGCTTTCGCTGTAAGGATTCCAGCCTGTCCAGGCCGATCCAACGTCTCCGAATGCGACCAATTGGAAGTTGGTTGCAAACTCACTCTTTAGTGGGCGATTTGAGAAGTACTTGAATACTGGCCACCTTAATTCAGAGTTGATCACCGCGAAACTATTTCCATTTCTGATGTTCTGAATAAAACCTCTCATGTTCGTTCCGATGGTCTGGAATCGATAATTCTGATCTGTGGCGATCTGTGTTTGACGATCAAAGCGTTCTCTATCGGTGATCACAACCCAGTTATCAACCGAGCCCAAATAGTAGATCAACTTTTGTGCTCCCAATGAAGTACTCCATGCACCTCTGATGGCGAAGATCATATCGCGATGGATCTTCTGATAATGCCTGAAATCAAGTCCAAGTACATTCAGATCCTGATCAAATAAACTGGTCATTTGGTATCGCTCTGCAAATAGCTTAAAGCGAGTTCCGTGATATAGGTTCAATCCCTTTACTCTGGTATTGTCGTAAATAAGCTCAAGCTTTGCTCCTACACGGACCTCATATTCGTCGTTTCTGTTTAGCCGGTTGATATCTGTAGACAAGAAAACCAATCTATCTGACCGAACAGAAGCCGTTCCGCGTAACGAGAAGGTCTCACTGAAGGGATATTTTGCCTCATAGGAGAGCTTATTGATGTGCAACCTTTCCGCGCTGAAATCATTCACAAAGGTGATATGCTGACGCTGGAAGGTGTATCGCTTATCCAGCCGCTTTTTGCGGTCATCCAGTGAGATAAAGAACTCCGTATTGTTTCCTCCCAAACCGTAGCGCATTCCACCTTCCAGTTTAAAATCTTCAAAAAGATCGAGCACTCCCACCTTGAGAAGGGCTCCCATCCCTGGATTGACAAAAGGCCCACCATTAAAAGGTTGATAGAGCTGATTCGCGAAATCGAAGTCCATGGCACTCACTAGGTTGGTTGCTGTAAAGTTCACCGAGTAATTTCTCTGTTGAGGAATCGCCCTAAGCTGAGGCTTTTTACTCGCATTCGTATCGATCACAAGAAACCGCGACTTCTCTTCTTTTTCCTGAGCACCTTTGCTGAAACTAAATTGATAGTTGTAAATATCAATGCGTTCCCTTGTGCTATCCGGACCGATAGGTTTTGCCTCGTAGTAAACCTCCATCAGATTTTCGTAATCCTTGAACATTCCAGGCTCTTCCTCTGGTGCCTTTTCTTCTTTCATCCCATCCTCATCGAGCTCAGGAACATGTTCTTTAAAGACGCGGAATTTCTTCTCATAGTACATCAGCTCTACAAACTGATCTGCCTCGGATGCATAATCAGACTCTTCAATATTTCGCTTGTAGTTGGTTATTTGCTCTACCCGGGTAAAATAGCGATAGTGAAAAGCCGTATCAATTCTACTAATGGCCGAATCACGCATGGCCTTATACCGGTTCTTCAGGTTATTTGGTGCAGCTGTGTAGTAATATTCATTGTTCTTTCTTTCGAGAGGCTGTCTCTCATCAAGCTCGAGAGTGTTGGTGAGTTGAATCAGATCTTTTCCCGCAGCTTCTCTGCGAAGAATGAAGATATCCTTGTTCTGTTGAAAGTCAAGTAGGCTATTCTTATCGCTCTTTAAGCTGTCATTCGGCCGGTTTGATGCGAATATCAGATCACGTGAATTCAGTAAATATTGGGCATCCAGGTCATCGTAGATATCATCGGTGAGTTGTTTCATTGCGCTGGAGGCGATCGAAAATTCATACAGATCGGTTTGACCTCTATTCATGGCCGATAAAAGGAGCTTTTTGCCATCGGAAGAATAGTCAACGCTCAGTACTTTTTCCAGCCGGTAAATAGGCCTTTTAATGCGTTCTTCTGATTCCAGGTTGTAGAGATTGAGATAAGTATCTGCATTCTTTTCGGCGATGATACCGAGAATATCCCCTTCAGGACTCCAGGTCAAAAGCGGACTACTCAGGTCCATCACGCGATACAATTTTGTCCCACCCCGATAAACCACTTTTCGATCTCCAGATTCCAGATCCTGGACATATACCTTATACCTCCCCAGACTATTGCTTACATAAGCGATCTTCTGACCATCGGGACTAATCTTTAATTGATAGAACTCCTTTCTTCGAGCAGCTTTCAGCGCATACTCTTCTTCAGGCATGATCTTACTGTCTTCATCGATCTCTGCTTCGGCCTGATAAAAGGCAAAGCAGTCTCTGATCAACTCCTTGATCGACAGACCAAGGACAAAGAGAAAACCACTTTCTACATTTCGGCTCACACGCGCCATGTACACAATGTTTGGTATCACCTTCGGTCCATATACCTGTTCGATATACCTCCAAATCGAGTAACCCGCAAATTCGGCCTCTTTGTTTTCGAGGCGATTGAACTGCTTGTACTTTCCGCTTACGTAGCCATCTCTAACCCGATTGGCCACCTCCGGGTCCCATGGGTGCGAGGCGTAGGTGATCAAACCATTGGTGTACCATTCAGGAATGGCGAGCAAAGCTGAATTCTTTACCACCTCTTTCCAGTTGTCGCCAAACATCATTTTGTTCACGATCACATAAGCAAGTCCGCGTCTAATCTGCTGTTCAAGCTTGTTGTAGTCTCCCTCGAAATAAAGGAAGACCTTACTACCCGAAAGTTGAGTTTCACCACCGGTGTTATAGCTTTCGTCAACGTAATCGATATTGCTCTGATGATAGTCGCTCAGCTTATTGTAAATGATAAAACGCACTTTATCATTCAATCCGTAATCGAATTTACTTTCTAACTCTTTCTGGATGATCGGCGCTTTTTGCGCAGTGAATTCAGCCACTTTTCGACCACCTGCATAGAAGTAGATGTTTTCGTTTGGGTATTTAAAATAGTACCAGAAATAATCATCATGTTGAACCCGGTTCTTTCCAAATGTCTGGTTACTCCCATTATAGAATTGAGCCTCTGCAACAGCGCTAAAGGCCAGAATAAAGGTCAGCAGACCGATAAGTTGAGCTATGTACCTATTCGAATTCAAAATGAACAAAAAAGTAAAGTTAGTGATTTACAGGGCTTCTAATTCTTATTTCTTTGCAAGCGAAGACCTAAAGACATGTTGTCAATCAAAAAACTCACATACAGTCCCTTTGCCGAAAACACATACTTGCTTTATAACGAAGAAAAGCAGGCTTGGATTATAGATCCAGGCTGTTATGAGCAAACGGAAAAAGATGATCTACGCGAACAGATCAATTCATTAGATCTTAAACCTGTTAAACTGATAAACACCCATTGTCACCTTGATCACATTTTTGGCAATGCCTGGGTGCATCGGGAATACGATCTATTGCCCATTGTTCCTGAGAAGGACCTTGCCCTCATGGAGCAAGCTAAAGTGCATGCTCAGCTCTATGGGATCACAGGCTTTGAAGCTTCACCAACGCCATCAGATTATTTGATCGATGGTAGTTCTCTTTTTCTTGGTGATGATGAAGTTCAGATCATAGAGGTGGCCGGACACACCCCAGGACATGTTGTACTTTATGTTCCCGAACAGCAGTTTTTGATCGGGGGAGATGTACTCTTTGATGGAAGCATTGGACGCACTGATCTTCCAGGAGGCAATCACGATCAATTACTGACTAATATCCGTGAACGACTTTACGTATTGGAAGACGAGGTTGTCGTATATTCAGGACACGGCGCTGAAACCACCATTGGAAAAGAGAAAAACTCAAATCCTTTTGTGAGGGCGTGATTACTGCTGACCATCTATTCCTTCAGGAATAGGCATGGCATCAACAGGAGGACAATGTTTCATGATATTGGGCCTCATCATCATAAATCTGACAGACACAATAAAGGGTTGGTATGTGCTGCTAAAGGCTTTAATCCCTGGAATTCCGTTGGTGAATGACCAAATGTTCAATACCGGAGTTTCAATTTGAGGGATAACGATCCAGTTACCTCTTAGCTTTATGGCATAAGAGAACTTGTAGTGCAATTGCAGGTTCATAGGGCCCGTAAATTCCTCTTCAACCGGGAGTACCTGAGCCGGTTCTCTAGATTGAATAAAGTGGTAATCGAAATTCAATCCTAGGGTATTCATGATCATATGGTACTTTCCGACCTGTTTGGTATGCGTTGCATTAAAGAAGGCAGAGGCAATATGGTCACGAAAGCGCGATTTCCCTTCGCCCAATGGCAGTTTGGCATCGCTCGTATTGAAGTAATTCTCAAATTTCTCGTTTCCTGCCAAACTTTTGTATGCCACTCCATAATCGATCATACGGATCAAGTAGAGCCGCTCTGTCATTCGATAGCGACCAAGCTCAGCATACCAACCAAAGCGTCCACCACCATTTGACTCAGCCATTAATGTTGAATCCCCAGTACTTGAGATGATCTCCTGCTTTTTACCCAATAAGCTTGGAGAGTAGGTCAGCCCTGGGGCAAAAAGCCATCCGGATGGGTGATATTGAGGCTTTTTGGGTAAAAAATCCCTGTAGTGGACCTGGGCTTCCACTGCCATGCTCATTGTTAATCCGATAAGCAATAGATATGCATGAATTCTCATCAAACCCTGGACAGTATCTTCTGCTCTACCTCATCAGAATCCCAATTCTCTTCAATGTTCTCCATTGCCATGATCTCATCCATAATGGATTCTTGTTTTTTACCAATGCTCAAGGCCTCACTGTAGGGAGTATGTGAAAAGGTCACCATGGAATAAAGAGGAACCCACTTATCGGGATGCTTATCAAAGATCTTCTTTTCTATCTTTTTTCTCAGGAGGAACATTGGATCGGCTACCAGGTCTCTCATCTCGATGTAATTCTGAAGTGCGAGATCTGCAATCGCATCTCCGTTGGGCTTCCTGATCCTTGAGAACTCCTCAAAAATGGCTGGCCAATCCGAATTCATTTCTTCAGTCAATCGCCACCACTCAGAGCAATCTTCGAAACCTGAATTCATACCCTGACCATAAAAAGGAACGATGGCATGGGCAGAATCCCCCATGAGTAGCACCTTGTCTTTATAGTTCCACGGTTCACATCTTATGATCACCAGTGAAGAGGTAGGATTGTCAAAATAGTCCTTCGTGAGCTCAGGCATGAGCGGCACCGCATCAGGGAACTGCTCATTAAAGAAATCCAGAACTTCTTTTTCTGTTTGAATAGAGTTAAATGAAGGCTTCCCATCAAAAGGAAAGAAAAGCGTCACGGTAAAGCTACCATCAAGGTTAGCCAGGGCGATCACCATATATTTTCCTCTTGGCCAAATATGAAGTGCATTCTTGTCAAGCTTATGGCTTCCATCTTCGTTTGGAGGAATGGTCAGTTCTTTGTAGCCATGCGTCATGTAGGTTTGAGAATAATTGAACCTATCTTGTTTTTGCATGGTTCCGCGTATCGCAGAAAAAGCCCCATCTGTTCCATAGATCCGATCTCCTTTTGCTTCGATTATCTCCCCATTATGCTCATCCTTGAATCGCAAACTTGCATTTTCAAGATCAACATCCAGGCAGCGTTTATTAAAGAAGAAACTCACCTTGGGATGTTCAGCGGCGGCAAGAAGTAAGCGTTTATTCAACTCTCCTCTCGACACTGAGTAGATCGCTTCATCTTCCCTTCCATAAGCCTGATAGCTGAGTTCTCCGTCAATGGAGTGCATCATTCGGCCCGACATCGGAATAGCGATCTCCTTGATGCTCTCAGTCATTCCTACGAGCTCAAGTGCCTTCCAACCACGATTGGATAATGCGAGATTGATAGATCTTCCACCAATGAAATTGGCATTTCTGATATCGCCTCTGCGCTCATAAACTTCTACTTCGTGCCCTTTTTGGGCGAGCATCAAGGCCTGCAAACTCCCAACAAGACCAGCTCCAACTACTATTGATTTTTCCATAGATCTATAATGAACTTAAACTTTCTTCCAGTATTCTGGCGAAATTGTAACAATCGGTAAATGAATTATAAAGAGGCACCGGTGCAATTCGAATTACATTGGGCTCTCTCCAGTCAGCTATAACACCATTCTGAGTAATTTGATCAAACAAACTTTTTCCTGCACCATGGCACAGGATCGATAACTGACAGCCTCTATTTTCTGGGGTGATCACCTCAAAGCTTGTGCCCTCTGAGTTTGAGGAAACCTGAGCGATCACGTATTCCAAATATGCCGTTAACTGCTTGCTTTTTGCGATCAGGCGATCCATTCCTGCCGCCATGAAGATGTCGAGGGATGCTTTATGAACCGCCATGGCCAAAACCGGGGCATTACTCAACTGCCAGGCTTCCGCGGTATTAATGGGCTTAAACTCCGACTCCATCTTAAATCGTTCTTCCTTGTCGTGACCCCACCACCCTTCAAAACGCGGAATGTCACTTTTTCCGTGATGCCTTTCGTGGATATACACGCCAGAAATGCTCCCTGGACCTGAATTTAGATATTTATAGGAACACCATGCTGCAAAATCAACACCCCAATCGTGCAGTGCCAGCTTGATATTTCCAGCTCCATGGGCGAGGTCAAAACCAACCAAAATTCTTTTTTGCCGACATGCAGCTGCGATCTCCTTCATCGGCAGAACATGCCCAGAATAAAAGTTTACCCCACCTAACATCACAAGGGCGATCTCCTCCGAATGCGCTTCGATCTGTTCCAAAATATCTTCCAGACGCAAATGATGTTCACCCTCACGCGGTTCGAGGGCCACCAGATCATTATCCGGATCTAGACCATGAAATCTCAGTTGTGATTTTAAGGCATAGAGGTCAGAAGGAAATGCCTTTGCTTCACATAAGATCTTTTTCTTTTTTCCCTCTGGCCTAAAAAAGCTCACCATTAGGAAATGAAGGTTGGCCGTTAGACCATTCATTGCGACCACCTCGGATCTCTTAGCTCCAACGATCTTCGCCAAAGGCTCAGCAAACATCTCATGATAGGAATACCATGGGTTTTTCGCCTCAAAGTGACCTTCCACTCCAAATCGGGCCCAATCATTCAGCTCCTGATCCAGTGCAGCTTTTGCTGTTTTTGGTTGCAGGCCAAGAGAATTCCCTGTGAAATAGATCACATCCCCCTCATTGTGCTTTGGGATGAGAAATTGCTCTCTAAATGAAGCAAGTTCATCCTCTCGGTCCAGTTGTTCTGCAAAGTCTTTGGAATACTCGAAGCTCATAGCTTTACATTTGGCTCAAAAGTACAAGTTAATGCATCAGTCTGAAACACCATCCTCAAGCGATTCTAAAAATCGTGGAATTGGCAGAGGAATGGATCGTTTAAGCAGTAGTTACGACCTGTTGACCAAGCTTCTGAGCCTTGGAAAAGTTCGAGCATATCAGAAAAAAGCCATTGGTCTGGTAGAAGGTGCAGATCGCATTGCAATCATTGGTGGAGGAACTGGGAAGATCATTAATGATGTTCAGCGTGCCTTCCCAGAGTCAAAGATTCACTTCATTGAACTATCGCGTTCAATGATAGAGAATGCCAGAAAGATCCATACTCCAAATGTGACATTCACTCATGGTTCTGAGCAAGATCTGTTTGGCAGCTATGATCTGGTCATACTTCCATTTATCCTGAATTGTTTGAACCATAATGAGTTGATCGACCTCATATCAAGGATCAAACAGAACTTATCGCTTTCTGGCCAGATCCTGATCGTAGATTTCGATCCTTCAAGGAAGTCACCCTTGCTCAAGCTGTATCTAAAAATTCTTTATTTCGGATTTCGAGCTTTCGTTCCCATCAGTGCGAGAAAGCTGAATAATTATTTGGAGACCATAAAAGAGCTTGGGTTCAAGGAAACGAAAAATATAAGCAGCTCCGGATCATGGTACCATTGCAGTTTACAGACTCAAAACAAGAAGGAGCAAGCCAGGGAGTAGTAATGTTCCCTCATATGCAATGGCATATTGCCATTCATTCAGCTTGAATCTGCTGTGATATAGATTAATAAGTATGGCGATACCTATGGCGATTGTCTGAAGTATGAAATAATCTAAGGTTATGAGCCCTACCTGATAGGCCTGCATATTCATCAAAAGCACAAGAAAAAGGATAGATGTGCTAAACCAGAGTGAGGCCTTCTGACCAATCAACAAAACCAGATTACGATCTCCGTTTCGGTTGTCAATGCGTTGGTCGCGGATATCAAACGGCAAGGTAACAGCAAGTAGGAAAAGAAACCTTTCGAGAAGAAAAAGCCACGAAACTCTGGTATCCTGACCCATAGGAACATAACAACACAAGTAGCACACAACCATGCTTATAATGATGAGCTTCACAAAAGGAAAGTCTCTTAATCTTCTACCCTTGAAAAGGGGTAGAACATACAAGGCTCCAAGCAGTATTGCCGGACCCACAAGGAGGATCACATGTTGGTCCAAATTCAATAGCGCAAAGCCAGAAACTGATGCAGCTATGAAAGCCATGATGATGCTTAGAGTCTTGTGGCGCTCGATCCAGCGATGCCTTGAAGTGAAGCTATCACTGGGAATATGCTTTAGTCCGAGAATACCATGTATTGAATACAATCCAAAGCTGGATGCAGCTATAAAAACAAGGTAATTTGAGTCGTAGCCTTTATCAAGGAAGAAATAGGTATTCAGGGTAAAGAAAAGGAGTACGGCGGCTACAAAGAGGTTACTGTAGATCAGACCTTTTACGAGCTGCATTCCAATTTATTCTTTCCATTTGGTACCTACACCGACCCCAACACCAACGGCGGTTCCAACAAAAGCACCAAGCAATGCCCGCATCACTTTTCTGCTGTTAGCAGTGCGCTCGAAACCCAGCACATAAGCAGGGTCATTAAGGTATTTCGAATCGCGCACCATACTCTTATTAGGATGAGCTTTTCCCAGAGAGCCCACTAGAGTGGCTCCAAAGGGTGCCGCGATCACTAAAAAACTATCATAGAGTAAGAAACCACCTACCGCTCCTGCAGCAGCAGCTGTTAACAAATGGAAGTTACCATGATAATATTGAACGGCATCCTGAGCGCCAAAGACAAAATGTTTCATCTGCTGTTCGTCAAAGAAGAACCCAGATTCAAGATCCTTCTCGTAGTAGATCTCCTCCTCACCATTTGTTTTGATCACTGAAAAAACCCTGGAAAGGTCAGCGCTTTTTAACTTGGTCTTCTTTCCCTTCTGAACTTCGTAATAAATAAGTCCATCTTCTGTTCCTTTTACATTCCCCTCAAGAATACCTCCATTGAGCAAATAGATGAGGTCTTGAGAGAAAACAAATTGGCTCAAAAAGAGACAAAATATCAAGCTTAGGGTCTTCATTTATCAAAACTTTGCGGTGTTTTCAAAGATAGAATTCTAATTGGAGTAATTAGCTTTTTATATTTATCTGAAAATAAGTAGCTTAAAGCTGATAATTGCATTGAACAAATGCGTTTTGATTAGGTTATATTTGCCGACCCATTAATGAATGATAATATGACGCAAGATCGTTTTGTAGACCGTCACATCGGTCCTAGAGAAGAAGAGATCAAGGAAATGCTTCAGAGCATTGGAGCTAAGGATATTGATCAGTTGATTAAAGAAACCATTCCATCTCAAATATTGATGGATAAGGATCTGGATCTTCCAGAAGGATTGAGCGAATATGAGTACCTCAAGCATATCGATGAACTTGCAGCGATGAATAAGGTTAGCACGAATTTCATCGGAATGGGATATTATGGAACCATCATTCCTTCTGCTATCCGAAGGAATATTCTTGAGAATCCAGGCTGGTATACAGCATACACCCCTTATCAGGCGGAGATCTCGCAAGGTCGACTCGAGGGCTTGTTGAATTTCCAGACCATGGTGAGTGACCTCACAGGAATGGAGCTGGCTAACGCCTCTCTTCTCGATGAATCTACTGCAGCCGCAGAAGCAATGATCATGCTTTACAACTCGAGAAGTCGCCAGGATGTAAAGGCTGGTAAAGTTGAGTTCTTTATTTCGGAAAAGTGTTTTCCTCAAACCGTTGAATTGCTCAAAACACGCGCAATTCCGCTAGGTATAGAATTGGTCATTGGCAATCACGAATCTTACGATTTGAATGAAAAAACCTTTGGGGTACTGCTACAATATCCAGGAGAGCGAGGAGATATTCCTGACTACCGCGAATTTGTTAAGGGCATGAAAGAAGCTGGAGTCCACGTTGCCGTGGCAACAGACCTTTTAAGCTTATGCCTGCTAACCCCTCCAGGAGAGTGGGGAGCCGACGTGGTTGTTGGAAACAGTCAGCGCTTTGGTGTACCTATGGGTTACGGTGGACCACACGCAGCATTCTTTGCGACCAAAGAAGATTATAAACGTCATATTCCAGGCAGGATCATTGGCGTATCAGTAGACAGAGAAGGCCGAAATGGTCTGCGCATGGCTCTTCAAACAAGAGAGCAGCACATCAAAAGAGAACGTGCCACATCAAATATATGTACGGCTCAGGCACTTCTTGCGGTAATGGCAGGGATGTATGCGACCTATCACGGTCCTGAAGGTTTGAAGGGAATAGCGCAACAAGTGCACCATAAGGCAAAAAATATTGCTGCAAGCTTGTCAAAATTAGGTCTGACCGTTAAGAACGATGTATTCTTTGATACCCTGGAGATTGAAATTCCAGGATCCGCTTCGCAGCTTATAGAACAGGCCCACAAAGCTGGGATCAACCTCAGAAGCATCGATGAGAATACTATTGGCTTAAGTGCTGATGAAACGCATAATGGGGAAGACATTCAAAAACTGATCGATGTATTCGCAAGTGTTGCTAATAAAGACAGCGCTGAGCTCATTGAAAGCACGAAAGATGTGCTCCCTGAATTTGCGCGTCGAAACTCAGAGTACTTAACTCACCCTACTTTCAATTCATATCACTCAGAGTCTGAATTGATGCGCTACATCAAACGACTCGAGAACAAGGATATTTCTCTTACGAGATCGATGATCACTCTTGGCTCATGCACTATGAAGTTAAATGCTGCTTCGGAATTGTATCCGATCACAAATCCTGCATTTGCCAATATTCATCCCTTTGCGCCAGTGGAACAGGCTGAGGGTTATCACAAAATGATCAATCGACTTGATCAATGGTTGAGTGAGATCACTGGATTTCACAAGGTGACCTTCCAGCCAAATAGTGGGGCTCAAGGTGAGTATGCCGGATTAATGACCATTAGAGCATATCACCAGGCCAATGGCGACACTCATAGAAACATTGCGCTTATTCCTTCATCCGCCCATGGTACAAACCCAGCGAGTGCTGTAATGGCAGGAATGCAAGTGGTGGTTGTTAGAACTGATGATCACGGAAATATCGATATCGATGATTTAAAAGAGAAAGCAGAAAAGCACAGCGAAACGCTGGCGGCACTCATGGTCACCTATCCTTCCACTCATGGTGTTTTCGAAGAAGGGATCAAAGAGATCACGAAAATCATTCACGATAATGGTGGACAGGTTTACATGGATGGAGCAAACATGAATGCACAGGTTGGCCTTACCAGCCCTGGACTCATTGGCGCAGATGTATGTCACCTCAACCTACACAAAACCTTTGCTATTCCTCACGGTGGTGGCGGACCAGGTGTAGGACCAATCGGCGTAGCCAAGCATCTTGCACCTTTCCTGCCTGGACATCCGGTGATCAAAACTGGAGGAGATCAGGCAATTTCACCAATCTCTGGAGCGCCATTTGGAAGTTCTTTGATCCTTCTGATCTCCTATGGTTATATCCTCATGTTGGGTAAAGAAGGAGTCAAAAAGTCAACTGAATTGGCCATTCTAAATGCCAATTACATTAAGGCTCGACTCGCATCAAGTTATCCTATCCTTTACACCAATAAGGCAGGAAGGGCGGCACATGAGATGATCATCGATTGTCGTGTTTACAAGAAAACAGCTAAGGTGGAAGTAGAAGATATCGCCAAGCGATTGATCGACTATGGTTATCACGCACCTACGGTATCCTTCCCAGTTGGAGGTACCATGATGATCGAACCAACGGAAAGTGAATCCAAGGCAGAGCTCGACCGTTTCTGTGAGGCGATGATCCAAATTCGTCAGGAGATCAATGAGATCGAAAAGGGGGAAGCTGACGAATTCAACAATGTGATTAAAAATGCACCGCACACTGCAGAGACTCTCCTTTCCAATGTTTGGGATTTCCCATATTCTCGTTGGAAAGCAGCATACCCATTAAACTGGGTGCGATCGAATAAATACTGGCCTCCAGTTGCTCGAATTGACAATGCGCATGGCGATAGGAACCTTATCTGTACCTGTCCGTCTGTTGAGAGTTATAACGAGGAAGCAGAAGCACTAGCCTAAGGACTTGGAGTTTGAAAAGCTTATTGAGGTTTTAGATCCTAGAAGATCCTACAGCCTGCCAGGTGAAGCGGCACAATTCAAACTAAGCCCTCTAGGTCGGGCCACGAAAGAAAAGGCTCTGGCCAAAGCCACTCAAGTAAGAGAATCGGCTGTATTGATCCTTTTCTATCCCCATCTGGGAGAATCTTATGTGAGTATGATTCGAAGGAATGATTATCGTGGTGTTCACAGCGGGCAGATCAGTTTTCCTGGCGGTAAAGTGGAGGATCATGATGAAGATCACCTGGCCACTGCCTATCGAGAAACCGAGGAAGAGATCGGGGTAGCAAGGAAGGAATTGAAGCAGCTTGGAGAACTAAGTGAACTGTTCATACCTCCATCAAATTTTCTTGTGAAACCTTATATGGCCTATTCAGAAAAAAGACCTGATTATCGTCCAGATCCCAGAGAAGTTCAGGAGATCCTGGAAGTCCCTCTTTCACATCTCATAGAAACCAAAAATATTGTTGAAACTACTGTAGTGAGTGGATATCGCAATATGCGGATAAAGACCAAAGGAATACAGTTCAATGAACATCTCATTTGGGGAGCTACTGCGATGATGATCAGCGAACTCAATGAACTCATCAAAGAGAATCTATTGTAAATTTGAAGTATGCCTGAAGTTGAGGAGTTATTGGAAAAGCATGAATTAAGGAATACTTCATGCCGTAGGTCTATACTCGAACTCTTTGTAAAAAGACAGGAAGCATTGGCTGTTTCTGAACTCAACTCTAAGCTGGGAAAGGATTTCGACCGCGCCACCATCTACCGTACTATTCAAAGTTTCCTCGATAATGGTATCGTTCACAAGGTGCTCGACACCCACGAAGGACAGAAGTATGCCCTTTGTCATGATTGTGATCACCATACCCACTCCGACGAACATGTGCACTTTTTATGTTTGAGATGCGGAAAGTCC
>CBFHWY010000040.1:0-24043 GCA_965659675.1 Salibacteraceae bacterium
ATCCATGGTGCACTTATTGTTCCCAGACTTGTGTCTACTATGATGTTTGATCCACCTGGTGCCGATCCTGACTGGAAAAGGTTAGTACCTGATACATCTTCCCTGAATGCTGTATAGCTCAAGATCGCCTGGCTCGTATCGCTATCGAATAACATCTGAATACGGTTAGTTGCTGTATCAACACTTAGCATGCATATTGAAGGTAGCTCTGGTTTGATCGAAAAGACCTGCGCAGCGCCAAGGCTATTACAGCCTGCAACATTTGATACAGTCACGTAATAGTCTCCTGGTGCTAGATCTGAAATACCTGCACTTGTGTCTCCCGTACTCCAGAGGTAGCTATTGCTGGTGTCTGTCAGGCTCAATGAGATCTTTCCAGCATTGTCTCCGCAAGATGTATTGTTTAAGGTATCAAAGACTATTTGAGGACCGCCGACTTCTGAGATGATGACCTCTGCGGAGTCCACACAAGAATTTCCATCCTGAACAGTTAATTTGTAAATCCCGAAACTCAATCCTCCAATTGAGTCTAGAGCAGATGAGTTCGACCATTGATAAGAAACCGGAGAAACAGCGAGTACTTCAGCTTTGGCCCATCCGTCGGTATTCCCACAGTTGGCATCCTGAGAAGAAAGCTCAATAGCAATATCCTCTGGTTCTTCAAGTTGGAATGACTCAAAGCTCAGACAATTTTCACCATCTCTCACACTCAACAAATAGTTTCCAGGTGCTAGCCCAGAAATAGCGTTTGACGATGCCCCGTTGCTCCATTCAAGATTCGTTGGACTTGCACCTCCATTGACGCTTACTTGAATATATCCATCATTGGTATTTGAACAAGTTGGAGATCTCAGACTGTCCAAAACAATACTTGCACCACCTGCATCGCTGATGGCTACGGTTGTAATGGCATCACATCGGTTGGCATCTGTTACCGTTACCTGATATAAGCCCGCACGGAGATTCGTTTGAACATCGCCTATAGAACCATTGCTCCAAACAAAACCAAAAGGCGAAACCCCTCCACTTGCCTGAACACTTCCTGAACCTGAAGGCTTTCCGCATTCAGCATCTTTGGTCGTCGTACTCAAGATGATCTCTGGTGATACAAGCACTTTAATATCCCTATCATCAAAGCAGCCATTCGCATCGGTCACTGTCACGCGATAGGTCTTATTCTGATCAGGCTTGACCAGAATGCTATTTGAATTTGAGCCCGTGCTCCAACGATAGGTCACGCCTCCGGAAGCTCTTAGCCTTACTCTGGAACCATTACATATAAGGGTATCAGGAGTGCTTGTCACATTCGGATTACCAACAACCTGAACTGTTTGACTCACCCTAGCGCTACAAGAATTTGTATCGGTGAAAGAATAGTTGATCGTAAAGTTTCCTCTTGACGTAATACTTGGGTAGAACTTGTTATTGAATACCCCCAGACCAGAATAATTACCCCCAGCAGGAATTCCAGCATTAAGATCATATGGAGTACTTCTCTCACAGAAACTATTCGGCAAATTCAATGAGAGTGATGGTGAAGGATTCACTCTGATCGTCTTGATTGCGCTATCCTGACAACCGAAAACATTAGTGTAGGTGTAGCGAATATTATGTGATCCGGTATCTGCAACTGCTGGATTAAAGCGGCCATTGGTCACACCATTCCCAGAGTAAGAACCTCCTAGTGGTACTCCTCCTGTCAGTGTTATTGCAGAAGCTTGCTCACAAATAGGACTAAAGTCTGCGAGGAAAACCTGGCTTGAAGCGTAAACTGTAACATATGATTGAGTTGATGCCGAGCAACCGTTGGTATCCGTGAGGTGGAAGGTGATCAAATGATTACCCTGACCAGCTAATGCCGGATCAAAACTTAGACTATCTGTAGTATCAATACCGACTCCTGTATAATAGGTCTTAGAAATACCTGCACTCTGAATATTCGCAAAATTTAGAGTGTCTATACCCTCATTGTCACACCTCGTTGGAATAAATCCCGCACTAAGTTGGGGCAGGCTATTGACTGCTACCTTTGCCACGGTATCGCCAGAGCAACCATTCGCATCAGTGAAACTATAGGTAATATCATAGGTGTTTCCTGGTGTCACATACTGTGGATAAAAGATACCATTCAGTACACCAACTCCAGAATAAAAAGAACGCTCACCTGGGCTACCAGGAACCGGACTACCTTCGGTCAAAGGATATGGACTGTTTCCAGCACAAAAATCAGGAATACTGCTAGTGAATACAGGTACTGGAACGGTGTCTACCTGAATCGTTTGTGAGGTAGAATCAATACAGTTATTTCTGTCGAGGTAATAGTAACTAATCGTGTGAATCCCGGCACCCGCAGAATCAGCCTCAAAAGTACTTGAGTCACTCAGTACACCAGGGCCACTATACCAGCCTTTACCTCCCGTACCCTGACTAATACCCTGAAATAAAATAAATGGATTATTGTTCTCACAAACCGCCGGAAGATTGGAGAAGCTCACGCTTGGAGTTGCGTTGACCTGTATGGTAAATAGCGTATCCCTTCTGCATTGATTGGTATCTCTAAAACTATAACGAACAGTGTTCAACCCTATTTGAGCAACGGACGGATCAAAAATGGTATCATTAAAAACGCCTGTACCCGAATAGAAATAGCTTCCCTGAGTGAAAACGGAATCGGGACGAAGATTGATCGGGTCTTCATACTCACAAAGCGGGTTAACAGTAGTTGGTGCAATTCTAGGCAAGGCCTGAATTGTAACAAGATCGGTTGCACTATCGGTACAGCCGTATGAATTTGTGAATTCATATTTAAAGGTTTTAAGACCTGTTCCGGAGAATAATGGTCTGAGTGTATCTCCAAAAACTCCAGGACCACTGTAGATTCCATTACCTGGACTTCCTGCATTGAGCACCTGCGGACCAGCATTCACACAATATAGATCAGGCATATTCAAGCTAACCAAAGGTTTTGCCCGAACACGAATAGCTCCTGAATCCGCACTAGTACATCCCGTATTTACATCGCTAAAGCTATAGGTGATGGTATGTAACCCAATACCAACGGAGGAAGGGTTAAAGACTCCTGAACTCACCCCAGGACCAGAATAGATCTCTGTACCAGATCCAACCGCTCCACCTTGAGTTAGGGTCAAAGGATCTGCATTTTCACATATGTCATTAAAGCTCGAAAGGGAGATAGTCGGTTTTGAATTCACAATTAGTGAATCAACCGCAAAATCCGTACAGCCATTATTATCAGTAAAACTGTAAGTGATCACATGCGTTCCGGGTCCGGCAGCTGATGGATCGAAGTTACCTCCACTAACACCAGAGCCTGAGTATGTGCCAAATGCAGGGCTTCCACCGCTAAGGTTGAGTGATGTGTCGTTTTCACACGTTGTGGAAACTGCAATATACAGAGAAACTGAAGGCAATGCGTTGATCACAATATTATTGCTTGCACTATCGGTGCAGCCATTGAGGTCTGTATAGCTATAGGTGATCAGATTCGAACCTGTATTTCCATTTGTAGGGTCAAAATTGGATCCAATGACCCCTGCTCCACTGTAGGTTCCCCCTACGGGAGTGCCAGAGCTCAGAGCGATAAGTCCTGTATCTTCACAGAAGGTGCCAAGGGCAGGAAGACTGACTATTGGTAGTGCATTCACTTGAATTGACTGTGATGCAGAATCGATGCAGCCATTGATATCAGTAAAAGTGTAGGTAATGCTGGTGCTTCCAGTTCCAGAAAGTGCAGTTATCAAGTCGGAACCTATGACACCACCGCCGGTATAAGTTCCCGTACCGCCAACCGCAGGTGTTCCACTTGAAATGTCAACCGTGTCTTCGGAAGCACAAACTGCTGCATATGCTGAACTAAATCCTACAACAGGGAGAGCATTGACCACAAGTTCTGCAGAATCGGAATTTGAACATCCATTATTATCAATGTAGGTGTAATCGATGCTGTACTGCCCGGCTCCAACACTGCCCGGACTAAAGTTTGTACCAAGACTGATTCCTGATCCTGAATAGGAACCACCTGTCGGACTTCCCAAATTCAATCCAAAACTACTACCAGGTATTGCGCAGAAAGTATCACTCAACATAGCCACCTGTGGAAGTGCATTGACTCTAATACTGCGGCTAATGCTATCAGTACAGGAGTTAGGATCAGTGTAAGTATAGAGGACAAAATGTTGTCCAACACCTACTGAATCAGGATAGAAGTTAGATCCAAATACTCCATTTCCGCTATAGCTTCCTGTACCACCTGTAGGCGTAGCTGTAGCTCCTGACAGGCTTAATGGACCCGCATCTATACAAAGGTCGGCAATAGAGGAATGACTTAAGGCCGGTTTGGAGTTGACCGTGATTGCAAGACTGGCTGTGTCTTTACAGCTATTTGTGTCTGTGAAGGCATAATTGATGGTATGACTTCCAGCTCCTGCGGCATTAGGATCAAAATATGAATTTCCTATTCCTGTGCCAAAATAATTGCCAGTACCCCCATTATTTGCTGAGCCTCCATTCAATAATACCGCAGTATCACCCATACAAAATGAAGTGCTCATTGTTAAGCTTGCCACAGGCTTGGCCTTAACCTCAACACTTATTGTATCAGCAGAACTACAACCATTTGCATCCGTAAACGAATAGCTGATATCATGTGCACCAACTCCAGCAATTGCAGGATAGAAGTTGGATCCAACTACAGCTCCTACAGTACTTGAGGCATAAGTTCCACCAGAGGGCAAACCACTATTCAGTTGAAGACTATCTCCAGGCTGATCACAACTATTTGGCAATGGAGAAAGGCTTACGGCAGGTAAATTATTTATGATAAGTGTATCTCTGCTACTCAGATTGAAACAATTGTTGGTATCGGTAACTTCAACAGAGTAAACTCCTCCAAGGTCAACACTTACGATCTGACCAGTAAGATTGCCAATAAAGGCAGCGTTTCTTTTCCAACGGTAAGTGTAGCCAGCTCCAGCATTGGCCGTCAACGTAGTCTGATCCCCTGAACAGATGGAATCACTGCTCATATTAAACGTCGCAGGAACCTGTGAAGGCTCTACTAAAATTGCCGTTGCTGTATCCCTGCAGCTATATTGATCTGTAACAGTTACTGTGTAAGTACCATCTGGGAGTCCAATTGCTGTATCAGAAGTTTGTGACGAGCTATCACTCCATATATATGAGTATGGACTTAGTCCACCTATAGCTGTTGCCACTGCAAAACCATCATCATAGTCAAAGCACGAAGGATCTGTAGTGCTCACAATACCTGCCAAAAGGGACGCTGGATCTGCTACTGAGAAAGTATTTGAATCAGTACATCCGAATAGATCTGTAACGCTCACAGCATAGCTGCCCGCTGCTACGTTCAATAAAGTATCATTTGTGCTTCCATTGCTCCAGGAATAGCTAAATGGCGACGTGCCAAATTGCACCTCAATAACAACATATGCATTTGAATCACGCGCACAGAGCGGCGAAGCAATGGTGTCGGCATTGATGAGCATTCCTGCTCTGATGACAATCGGGATGATCACCGTATCCGTTGCTCCTTCATGATCTGATGCCACCAAACTGATCTCGATGGTATCGCTATTCGTTACTGCCTGTGTGATTGCAGTGAGGTACACCAGGCTATCTGGACCTTTTGAAATATTGATACTATCATTTTTGATCAAAGAAGTATCAGAGCTGATAGCCGTCAGGTTCAGATTGATCAGGTCGTCCTGGATGTCGTAATCCAGCAGACTTAGTGTTGAGCTATCAGATTCACTTCCGGCACATGCAATAAGTGTATCTGGAATAGAATTAAAGAAGGGGGCTTCATTTACATCCTTTATGCGGATAAGCACATCTGCGCTATCTGTTAGACCTTCTAAATCCTCCACCACTGCAGTGATCTGATAAATAGAATCTGTCTCATAGTTAAAAACTCCCGAATAGCTGAGCAAACCAGTGGTGCTTAACTCAAACTTAGATGTGTCTCCAGCTATGGCAACATAGCTCAAGGTATCTCCTTCGTCAGGGTCGTAACCTGGTAAACTCGCTACAGTATCATTGGCAGGTCGGTTTTCAGAGATCAAGTATTCTATTGTATCCCTTTCAACCCACGGGTTAGGATTGTTAAAGAATGTTCCATTATGAACTCCAGCTTCATCATTTAAGTTTGTTCCAGCTCCTTCATTAAAGCGATGATAAGCCACAAGACCTGGTTCAGTGCCAAAAAGACTCCGTCCGATATCAGCCTTGACCATGCTCTCTGTGAATGTCGTGTCATATATTTTAAACTCGTCAAATAGGCCGTCATGGTAATTAGTGGTCCATGCCTCTGTTCCAAGATAAAAAATGCCGGTCCCTACGTAGTCGCCTCCCGCTATATCAACACCTAAGAGTTCTCCATCTACATAGGTCTTTCTTTCATTGCTAGAAACATCATAGGTAAACGTAAAGTGATGCCATTGGTCATCTAGTGTAATGGGCTCTATCAGGTCATCATTGTAAAAACCTTGCTTGATCTGCGCTGCATTTTCATATATAAAATGTAGGCCTGCGTAAGTACCAATTGAACCTTGACCCAGCCAAGCATTAGAGCGAGCTCCATTCAAAGGCTGGTCTAATTTTGAGAAAAAGGAGATGGTGTAGCTCTTATTAGCTAAGTTGATACTGTTGCCTAGTGAAACATAGTCATTCAGTCCATCAAAATCTAATGCATTGCCAAAGCTTAAAATAGGCGCGTCATTAGCATCAGTTACCTTGAAACGGACTGTTGCAGTATCCTTGGTAAGATCACCATCTTCAGTTACTTCATAGGTTACATGCAGTATTGTGTCTCCACCTTCATAGTCCAGTTGAGCTCCGGCACTTATGGTGATCAAACCTGTTGAAGCTGCAATATTGAAATAGCTCGTGTCTCCGCCGATAAAAATGAAATTGAGGTTACTGCTATCAGGGTCATAAGCAAAAGCAAAGCCAGCGGTATCTCCCACTGCTAAAGCTTCACTCACATTATAAGGAATGGTATCACCTCCCTGTGAGGTCCATTCATTTCCGGTAAGGAAGTTCAGGCTTCCATCAAAACCATTCGAGCTTCGATCTTTTAAAGTAAAATCAGTATCAAATTGGTTAAAGTCATAATATGCCCTCAGGTTAGCTTCTGAAGTATCGATCCTTGATCTATAGTTCGTTGCAATCTCTGATGCCGTTCTTGCTACATCCCAAATTCTTACTTCGTCAAATGTTCCTACTGCATTGTATGAATTGTCATTAAATGCACCTACACGTCTTAGACCAGAATTTGTTAATTGAGCAGTGAGATTCCCCGAAGCTACCTCTTGTCCATTGCGATAAAGCTTAACGGCCGTACCTCCACTAATTGTAAAAGCTACGTGCTGCCATTCATTTAAAGCGATAACGGGGTCTGTAGTGCTCACACTGCCGTTTGATGTTTCTAGTATAAGTCTGCGGTCACCCGATAGCCAGGTGTTAGAATAAAACCCCCAACCTGCAGCGCCTCCAGATGCTTTACACGCAAGGATGGTATTAATGTTAGATTTTGCCCTTGGTTTTATCCATGCCTCAACTGTGATGGCATTGAAGTATCGAGCAGTATCTGGAAGCGAGATATAACCCGAACCATTAAAATCAAAACCCTCCCCAAATGCTGCAACAACTTGTTCCTGCTCATTGACCACATTTAATTTTATGGTGGCAGAGTCAGTCAAAGAATCATTATCGCTCACCGTGTATGTCAGGTAGTGCACTGAGTCCGTTTCATAGTCAAGTGCTTGACTTGTTATGATTATTCCAGAACTTGGATCTATTTGAAACTGTGAATTCGGATCGATCAAACTGAAGCTGACAGAGTCATTCTCATCAACATCAAAGCCTCCACCTTTTGCAACTTTTAACCCTGTTGCAATAGACTCGCTCACACTCCATTCAATGGTATCAATAGATAATATTTGAGAGCTTGAGGCGAATCCATTAGGCACCCCATGATTTCTATTATCAGATGCATCATAGCCGATCCCATCAGCATCGAAATTGAAGTAAGCCGCGAGTCCTTCAGAAGAAGGATCCACCTGGGTAAACATATCCTCACTTATCTGTTCTATTGGTCTGAAAGCATCCCAGATCCTAAGCTCATCCATCTTACCATCGAAAAGATTCGATCCATTGCTTTGGCCACCCAGCGCTGGTTCACCAGCATAATTTCCGATGTTCACAGAGAAGGCTCTTGTTACCTGAAGATCGCCATCAACATAGATTCGAAGCAGCCCTTCAGTTCTATTCCAATTAACCGCCAGGTGATGCCATTCGTTGAGGTAAGGAGTCCAGTTATGATCTGCCTGAACCACACTTCCATTGCGCATTTCAACCCTCAGATTTGAGCCAAAAAAGAAAATGCTCCATCCAGGTAGCAAGTTATTTCCCCCGTTATGAAATATTCTACCTGTAGTGTTTTCGGCGTAGATCCATGCCTCGAAGGTGAGCGAATCAGTGAGGTCAACCGCAGTATTTCCCGTAAGATCGATATAGTCATCAATCCCATCAAACTCAAGTGCCTTATCAAAACCTGCAGATGGCGCATCATTCTGATCCTCCAGTTCTAGCTTTATGCTAGCAGTATCATAGAATATCTGATCACTGACCCGGTAGGTTAATGTCAGACTCGAGTCAAATTCATGATCAAATAAATGCTTTTTATTTAGGCTCAAATATCCGTTATCAAGTAAGTCAAAGGCTCCATTCTCATTTCCTGAGATCAGCTCATAAACCAGGCTATCCCCTTCTTCATCAAAGCCAGCAAGCTTTACGATCGTATCATTTTCATTAAGTAATTCACTCGATCTGAATGAGAACGTATCATCAGCGTGTGTCCATATTGCAACGAGGTTTGCATTTACCACTCCTGCATGATGTGCATTTCCACTGATATCTATGGCAGTATCGGTCCCCGCTACATGATTCATTGGATAGTAGGCAACCAGATCATGATGTGCTGTGTCCAGCTCCATCGCCATGACCTTTCGCAGTTCTTGCTGATCAAGTTCTCTTTTCCAAAAGCTTACTTCATCTATAGAACCTCTAAACCATTTGGTACTATTTCCCATAGATCCAAGCACCGTGTTCGAGCTTCCTGTTTGATTAAAGGTACCTGTTATTGCCTGAGTTGTTATCAGGTCTCCATTTTTGTAAATATTTACAGCGCTTGCGGCTTTTGCAGTTATGGTCCAATGCTCCCATTCTCCCGTCACATTGCCACTTGAGAACATCACATTTTGGTAACCAGCTGAGGTACTCAATCGAAATTGACCATCTGATGCGCCGTCGTATTTAAACCCAAAAACGAAATGGTAGGGAGTTCCTGTCCATCTTCCCATTACAACTCGATTCGGAGCCAGGTCATCTCTTCTCAACCAGAAAGAAATCGACATTTCTCCTCCGCTGAAATAGAAATCAGAATCACTTTGGATTCTTAACTCATCATTGATTCCATCTAAGGTTACAGAATTACCCAGGCCTGCGTAGGGACGAGGATCATCAAAGACAAAGCTAAAACTGGTATCTAAGCTCTTAGCGCAGCTCAATCGCGAACCCCAAAATCCATATATAACTGCATCCCTTGCTTGAAATCTGAACTCCAGGGTATCGCCATTGCCATTCAAGGTATCCGTCAGTGCTACTCCTGTTGCGGTATCCTGCAATACATACACCGCTCCTACCTGGGATCCAATGATCTGAACAACCGCTGAATCCGTTAAGCCAGTCAGCGTGTCTGTCACATTGCGCAAGCCAATTGGGTCTGGAGAGCTAAAATCTCTAATGATGGAATTGACCTGGAAGGTGTCACTGTAGACACTTTCATTTATGTTGTTGTACCAGCGGACGTAATAGACACCTTCTTCTGTAATGGGAAGCGCTGCGGTGTTAGAGGAAGGAATTGCAACACTATCCTTAAACCATTGATAAAGGTTCAGATTAACTCCAGTACAGGTATAGCCTACCACTTCATCCGTGTAGAGCGAATCTCCTCCACCAAAACAAGATTCAGACTGAGCCGTAATACTGATCCTACTTCCATTTACGGGTGTACCGACGACGATCGCTCCGAAAGCAGCTGATGATGATGCTGAAACTCGATTTTGCGGATTCGAAAGGCAACTAAATTGAAGTGAACCACCAGTCGTGAAATAGTATATGCCTGCTTGCGACGGGGCTGTAAAGCTTCTGTTTATCGAACCATTGCAATTGCAGTAGCCACCAAAGCTTCTTTCACAAATTCCGTAGTAGCCTCTGATTCCCCAATACATTTGAACAATGCAACCTGGACAATAACCACCATCTTGAGAAGTGTTGTAATTAAAAGTAATGGTCACGTTTTGACCCGGGTTAACAAATGCAACATTTCCCTGACTGGCAATATCCACATTAGTAAATGTGAAACGTCTGCTTGCATAATTTCTAATATACGTTGTGGGAAAGCTCGGAGTATCACATGCTTGCTCGAAGTACTCGTATGACCCGATATCTTTTGTCCCTGATTTAGGAACTGAACGCTGGTCTTCATCTGGGGCACCACTATCTGTTCCAGCATCGACCAAAGAACTCGTATCACTTAAGGCATATAGCAGCGTTTGGCTACCATAGTAACCCAAGGTATCTATTCCAAGGCCGCCTGCAGAATTGGAGTTTCCCGTACCTGCCGTGGACATACTCGCATCTGTTGCCACGGTGTAGCTTCTTGTGATATTGACAGACCCACCACTCTGCGTGTAAGTGTCATAGTTTCCAGATGTGCCATCTCCAATTAAGGTATTCAGGAGGGTTAGGTTCATCGTAGACCCGATCGCCGCAATAAAGATGGAATTTCCGTTGTTGGTTGATGTTCCCGTTATATCATTATCGCGGAAGGTGCAATTGATGAATTTCTGTGTATTGGTTCCAGAAAAAGAATAAGAAGAAAAGGCACCTCCACCGTGATTGATCTGAGAAGCACCACAAGTGTTACCACTAAAGGTCACATTCGTGAATTCGGCGGTTTTTCCGCCGGAAGGATGCCAGCCAACTGCTCCCCCGTTTCGGGTATGCGTATTGTCAACAAAAGAGCTGCGTTTTACATAAAGGTTACCCGTAGCATCAATTGCTCCTCCAGTATTGCTAGTTCCAGCGGCTCTGTTTTCAATGAACAAACAATCATTGACGTACAGATCCCCACCAACTGCGCGCACTCCAGCACCATTTCCTGCAGTAATGTGACCATTCCGAATAGTGAGATCATTTAAGGTAACCGTTACGGCAGAGCTAATATCAAATACTCTGAAACCAGCTACGCCCGCAGAATCATCAGCCTCTATCACAGTTAACCTTGCTCCAACTCCTTGAATCAATAACGCAGAAGTAATGCTAGGCAATGCTGAATTTAGGGTGATCGTTCCCTGATTGAAGAAAGTGATGGTATCTAATCCTGCTCCATTGCTATTTGCATTGTTGATTGCATTGCGCAAATTGGCTTCGGAGGCGTTGATTATACCAAATGTGGCCGCATCCGCCCTTTTATAAAAGAGCAACATTATACTACTTACCAGTAATAGTTTACTGATTTTTAGGGCTTTCGACATGAAGTAATTTCCACCTAGTTGAAGTCAAAGTTATCAAAAATACCTGTCAAAATACTCCTTTTCGATAAGCTGCGATTTTTAAAATCTCAGGTTATTGTTTCGCTAAATAATCCTCTAGCAGATCGAATAACGGCGATAGACTTGCATAAGACCTATTTCGGTATTTGAGAAGCTTCTTTCGACTTACCCATTTGACCTCTTCTATGCCCTCGTTTTCTTGCGGGATCAATGGTCCTTCGTAGTCCGTTTTCATGATATACCAATAGGTCACCTTTAGCGATGGAACTCTTCCTCTAAAAAAGATGTGATAGGTGGTTTTTAATTTCTGAACTATTTTAAGACCACTTACACCTGTTTCTTCTTCAACTTCTCGTTTTGCGCCTTTCTTTTTGGTCTCCCCACTTTCGAGCTTACCCTTTGGCAAATCCCATTTTCCTTTTCGATAGATGAAAAGGACCTGATCTTTCTTGTTCAGAACGACTCCACCACCGGCTTCTACACGAACAAAATATTGTCGGAACCACCTCAGCAAAAGTTCCCTGTCCTGGTTGATAAACACGAGTCGCTTAGAGCGCTTGCTTTTATTCGCTTTTATGATGAAATCGAACAGGTTCTCATCACCCTTAATACGTATGGTTTTCTGCCCTAAAACCTCTTCTGGCTTGGCCAAAACGATGAGCACCTTGTTAAAGAAAACTTTATACATTTGGTCACAAACATAAGGGCTTTGATCGTAGGAAAAAACATTGATTCAGCTTTGAGAGTAGCAGAGTTTCTTCTGCAGATCAAAGCCGTAAAACTGAACACCAGAGATCCCTATACCTGGGCTTCTGGAATTAAGTCGCCAATCTACTGTGATAATCGTCGAATTCTTTCCTATCCGAGAATAAGAACATTCGTGCGCCAGGAAATGGTCCGGTGCATTGATGATAGCTTTGGAAAACCCGATGTTGTGGCGGGAGTTGCAACCGGAGGAATTGCCATGGGTGTGATTGTTGCACAGGAACTCGGACTCCCATTTGTCTATGTAAGACCCAAACCAAAAGAACACGGTTTGACAAACCAAATAGAAGGAGTTGTTGAAAGCGGTCAGTCTGTGATCGTCATCGAAGACCTTGTAAGCTCTGGGAAAAGCAGCCTCGGAGCGGTTGAAGCACTCAGGGATGGGGGTTGCATGGTGAAAGGCATGCTCTCTATTATGACCTACAACCTTCCCATTGCTGAAGATAATTTCCGAGATCATAAATGTCAGCTGGTAAGTCTTACTGACTATGAAGTTCTCATTAAAAAAGCCCTAGAAACGGGCTACATTAACGAATCAGATGTGGAGATCCTTGAAAACTGGAAGGCCTCTCCAAAAGACTGGAATCCTGCATAGCTTATGCTGAAAATTGAAAAAAGTGTGACGATCAGTGGCTCTGATCAAGAAAACTTATTTGCCTGGGTAAATGATCTGCGAAACTGGGAAAAACTCATGCCGTCTGATCGTATCGAAAACTGGAGCGCTGACGAAAATTCATGTGAGCTTAACCTGAAAGGCCTTGCGCACTTGAAATTGCAAAAAACGGATAGTGAAACTCATAGCGTGAAGGTGATCAATCCAGACGAGAAGCCCTTTTCTATCAGTATAGCTGTGCACATAGAAGAGGCCCAGGATGGACTGAACAAGGTGCGGCTGAATTTTGAGGGTCAAATGAATGCATTCATCAAAGCAATGGCAGAAACGCCGCTGAATAATTTCATTGAGGGCATCGGAACGAACTTCAAGCAGATCATAGAAGGAAACTGACTTCGCCGCTACAAAAGCGTTTTTTCTTTCCATCGATGCTCACCAGCATGCAGCCATTCCTGTCGATATCTATGATTTTCCCTTGAAATTCTTCTTCCTCATGACGGAATGAAATGGACTCTTGATATCCGTAGAGCTTGTGAAGGTATTCTTGCTTGAGATCTTCTCCTTTTTTGAGCTTATCGTAATAAGCTTCAATGCCATTTCTTAGTCCTGGAAGAACAGCACTTAATTCAAGCTTTCGACCCGATTCTAGCGCAATTGAAGTGATACCACTCTCCATAAAAGTGATCTGATTCACATTGATGCCGATTCCCACCACGGAGTACTCCAGAATCTCCCCCTGAATCGCGCTCTCAATAAGTATCCCACAAAGCTTTTGTTGATCAACTAGTATATCATTTGGCCACTTTATGAGCGCTTTACCTGGGATCTGATCCTGAATAAATGAGCGAACTGCCAAACAAATCGCAATGTTCAGTTGGTATTGGTCATCCAAACTCAAAAAGTCAGGTTTGAGATATAAACTGCCGTAAAAATTCAGATCCGCTTCGCCAATCCATTGTTTCGAGCGCTGACCTCGGCCCCTGCTTTGATGTGAACATGTTACCCATAAGCCCTCTTCTACTTTTTCTTCCTTGATCAGATTGAGAAGAAAGTTGTTTGTAGAATCTAATGACTTGAAATGTAGATGTATATGATTCACTTGAGCTTATCTCGTTTGAGGGCTTAAAATCCCTAATTTCGCAGTCATTTTATTTATGGCAAAAAAAGAAACGCAAGTATCTTCTGACAGACTCAAAGATGTCATTATCCAGGGAATTCAGGAAAAAAAAGGAGAAAACATCACAGTACTCGATCTCAAAAATGTTGAGAATGCAGTAGCTGATTATTTTGTCATTTGTCAGGGGAATTCAGATACCCAGGTCAGATCTATCGCAGATTCGGTGCAGGACGAAACCGTTAAAAACATAAAAGAAAAACCTTTCAGTGTTGAAGGTGTTCAAAATGCAGAGTGGGTCTTAATCGACTACTTTAATGTGGTCGTTCATATTTTCCTCCGAGATCTTAGAGATTTCTATGCACTAGAGGAGCTTTGGGGAGATGCGAAGACCGAAAATATTGATAGTACACATTAGTACATAGAAGAACATGAGCAAGCAAGAGCAAAACAAGCAAGACAAAAATTTCCGTCCAAACCTTGGAGGACCCAAAAAACCCAAAAGGCCATTCAATTTCTATTGGATCTATGCGATCATCGGTTTGGTTTTGATCTCCATCAATCTATTTAGTTGGGGACCTTCACTGGCTAAGATCACACCAAGTGAATTCAAATCTTATGTACAAAACCGTGAGGTAAAAAAGGTGGTGGTGATCAACAAAGAATACGCGGAGATCTACCTTTCCCCAGATGCCATCGCGAATCCACCTCACGACAAAAAGGTTCCTAAACCAGCCTTTGGCAATGCTCCCGGTGCAGGGCCACACTATATGCTGACCATCGGAGCTTCAGATACCTTCGATGAAGACCTGCAGCGCTATTCTGAAAAATATGACTTGCTCTATGAGTATCAAACACGAGAAAGCTGGGGTAGAGATTTGATCGGATGGCTTATTCCACTCATTCTGATCTTCGGACTTTGGATCTTCATCATGCGTCGTATGAGCGGTGGTGGTGGACCAGGTGGTCAGATCTTCAATATTGGAAAATCAAAAGCGCAACTCTTTGACCAAAACACGGCTGTTAAAGTAACCTTCGACGATGTTGCTGGCTTAGACGAAGCAAAAGAAGAAGTAAAGGAGATCGTAGATTTCCTTAAAAACCCTAAACGCTATACGGAGTTAGGTGCGAAAATTCCCAAAGGTGCCCTATTGGTTGGATCTCCAGGAACGGGTAAAACCCTGCTTGCTAAGGCAGTGGCAGGAGAAGCTAAAGTGCCGTTCTTCAGTCTTTCTGGTTCCGATTTTGTGGAAATGTTCGTGGGAGTAGGTGCATCTAGAGTAAGAGACCTTTTCAAACAAGCCAAAGAGAAAGCACCATCGATCATCTTTATAGATGAAATCGATGCCATTGGTAGAGCCAGGGGTCGAAGTCA
This sequence comes from Salibacteraceae bacterium, assembly GCA_965659675.1. GTDB lineage: Bacteria > Bacteroidota > Bacteroidia > Flavobacteriales_G > Salibacteraceae > CBFHWY01. The sequence continues at coordinate 15,525 of CBFHWY010000040.1, forward strand.
AATGACCGGTGCCAACGATGAGCGCGAGAACACACTGAACCAACTCCTTACAGAGATGGATGGCTTTGGAACAAATACTGGTGTGATCATTCTTGCAGCAACCAACAGAGCCGACGTTCTTGACAGGGCTCTGCTCAGACCTGGACGATTCGACCGTCAGATCATGGTAGATATGCCTGATGTACATGGAAGAGAAGAAATCTTTAAAGTTCATCTTACACCACTCAAACTAGCTGAGGATATGGACATCGAGTTTCTGGCTAGACAAACCCCAGGTTTTAGCGGTGCAGATATTGCGAACATTTGTAATGAAGCTGCATTGATCGCAGCACGAAAAAATAAGAAGCATGTAGAGAAGCAAGACTTCATGGATGCGGTTGATAGGGTGATCGCCGGACTGGAGAAGAAAAGTAAGATCATCACGAGCCGAGAAAAGAAGACCATTGCATATCACGAAGCTGGTCATGCAACCGTAAGCTGGCTTTTGGAGCATGCATCACCGCTTGTCAAGGTGACGATCGTTCCACGTGGAAAGTCTCTGGGTGCAGCCTGGTACTTGCCTGAGGAGCGCCAGATCACCACCAAAGAACAAATGCTGGATGAGATCTGTGCCGCATTCGGTGGAAGAGCTTCCGAAGAGATAGTCTTTGGGAAAGTATCGACCGGTGCTTTGAGCGACCTGGAAAAGATCACCAAACAGGTCTACAGCATGGTAACCGTTTATGGTTTGAATGATAAGATAGGAAACATCTCCTTCTATGATTCAACTGGTCAACAGGAATACAACTTCCAAAAACCATACAGTGAGAAAACGGCAGAGCTGATTGACTCAGAAGTGAAGATCTACACGGATATGGCATATAAGCGAACGCTTGATATCCTGAAAGAGAGTAAAGATAAATTGCAAAAAGTGGCTGAGCTTCTTTTGGAACGCGAAGTGATCTATAAAGAGGATATGGAAGCGATCTTTGGTAAAAGACCATTCCCAGATCGAGAAGAAGAAGTGAAGGAAGCGCAAAAAGCAAATAAAGCGAGACGCAAAAAAGAGGCAGAAGACATTCAGAAAGAAGCTGATGCCAGAGAGCAAGAGAAAGAAGAGGCTCGAAAAAAAGAAGCTGAAGCACTCGCAAAAGAAAGACAGGATCATAAAGCTGAGCAAGAGGCTAAGGCAGGAATGAATGGAGTTGACAAAAAAAGTTCCAGGCAAGATAAAAAGGAAGCCAAAGCTGAAAACAAGGCCGACAAAGGTTCTGATAAAGAAGATTCCGAGTCCATTAACTAACTTTGAACCCATGGCAGAGTCATGGGTGGCTGTTTACCGGACTACAAATTCACATGAGGTTCATTTTCTTTTGAGCTTACTTGAGTCGGAAGATATCGATGCGGTGCCTGTGAATAAGCAAGATTCCATGCACGTGCATTTAAATACCCGGATGCCTATAGAGATCCATGTTAGATCTAAAGATGTGACCAGGAGCAAATACCTCATCGAAAAGGAATTAAAGAATGAGTGATCTGATCAAAAGAGCCGGTAGCTCCGTTGTATTTGTCCTTGCCACGTTGATCTGTATCCTCTACGATAAGTTCAGCTTTGGTTTTTTCTTCCTTTTACTTTCGATGGCTGCTGCCAATGAGTTTTACACCCTGATGGATAAGTGGGGATATTCTACCCAAAGGTATATTGGCGTTCTCGGAAGTGGTTATTTCTTTTTTAGCTTTTTCCTTTATCGCCATGGCTTTGATAGTGAAGCTATGCTTGCTGTTAACCTGCTCTTTCCATTCATCATCATGATGGTGGAGATGTATGTAGATGACGAACACATGCTTGGAAATAGCGGGACCACCGTTTTGGGTATGTATTATGCAGCCATTCCGTTCACCCTGCTCAACTACATTACGATTCCGCTCGATTTACCTTCCTTCTCCCCTCTTCTGATTCTTGGCTTCATCTTTATCATTTGGGCAAACGACACCTTTGCATACTTTACCGGATCTCTCCTCGGAAAACACAAGCTCTATGAAAAGGTCTCACCTGGAAAAACATGGGAAGGCTTCATCGGTGGATTGATCTTTGCCATTTTAACGGGGTATCTATATTCATTGTTCTATCCTGAAATAGAAAGTATCCATTGGCTGGCTATTGCCGCGATCATTTCTGTTTTCGGGACCCTTGGGGATCTTGTGGAATCAAAACTCAAACGCAAGGCTGGAGTGAAGGATTCTGGAAAGTTGCTACCTGGACACGGTGGGATCCTCGATCGTTTTGACGCCCTGATCTTCTCGATACCTTTTGTTTTTGTTTACATCCTTTTTGTGGTTTAAAATTACATTTGTCTCATGAGATTACATAAGGAAGGAACATGGATCATAGCGATAACTGTGATCACCCTGTTCGTCATAAACCTCCTGCTTCAACCCTTTTTCACAGAGATTCCTATCATCTCCTACTCCCTGGTAGGAGCCTCAGGGATCATGCTCTTCCTTGTTGTTCAATTCTTCAGGGTACCCAAAAGAAGTTTAAGCTTTGATGAAAACACCATTTACTCTCCGTGCGATGGTAAAGTGGTCGTGATCGAAGAAACTGAAGAAGATGAATTTCTTAAAGAAAAGCGCATTCAGATCTCCATTTTCATGTCTCCATTGAATGTCCACGTAAACTGGGCACCCATGAATGGCATCATAAAGTATCTCAGGTATCACCCTGGTAAGTATTTAGTGGCATGGCATCCTAAAAGTTCTACCGAAAATGAGCGAACCACCATCGTTTTTGACAACGGCCGATTTAGCGTTTTGCTTCGTCAAATTGCAGGGGCAGTTGCCCGTAGGATCATTTGGTATCCCGAAGAAGGAAATGAGTGGAAACAACACGATGAAATAGGCTTCATCCGCTTTGGGTCGAGAGTGGATCTTTTTCTTCCGCTGGATGCTGACATCAAAGTTAAGATAGGCGATAAGGTCAGTGGACAAACTTCAAAGATCGCTGAGATAAGCTCCTGATCATGAAGATCCTCACAAGTGAACAGATACGCAATGCTGACGCCCACACGATCGAACATGAACCCATCGCATCCATCGATCTGATGGAAAGGGCTGCAAGCCGCTGTTCCGAATGGATCGAAGAGCATTTCCCAAAAGACATTCCTGTTCATATTTTTTGTGGCATTGGCAATAATGGAGGTGATGGTCTCGTGATCTCAAGACTTCTCAAAAACAAAGGCTTTAGAGTCAGTCCATATCTCGTGAAGTTCGCAGATAAGCTATCGGCAGATTGCCAAACCAATCTGGATAGGCTCGATGTAAAGGCGACACTGATCAGCGACCCGTCACATTTGGAAGAACTGTCGATCGAAGATCACAGCCTTGTTGTGGACGCAATATTTGGTTCGGGTCTATCGCGCCAAGTGGAGGGCATTGCAGCTGCTTTGATCAAAGCGTTGAATGCTCTGGCGGTATTTCGTTTAAGCATAGATATCCCAAGTGGCTTATTCTCTGAAGACAATGCGTCAAATAAGGGAGCCATCTTCCATGCTCATCACAGCTTGAGTTTTGAGCTTCCTAAACTTGCTTTCCTGCTTCCTGAAAAAGGAAATTATGTGGGTGATTTTAGCTTGATCGATATTGGCTTAGACAAGGAGTTCCTGATGAAACAGGATTCTTCTTATCACTACATGAACAAGGCCATGCTTGCTCCCATCTTAAAGCCACGTCTGAAGTTTTCTCATAAGGGGAGCTATGGTCATACCCTACTTGTTGCAGGTAGTACTGGAAAAATGGGAGCCGCCGCTCTTGCGGCTAGGGCTTGCCTGCGGAGTGGCGCTGGCTTACTCACCGTAGAATCGGTCCGAAAAAGCCATATGGTCATTCAAAGTACGGTCCCTGAAGCTATGGCTCGCTTGAATGTTGGAGAGAAACATATCGAAGGAAGTATTGATACCGCTGGTTTCAGCGCTATCGGCGTGGGACCCGGACTTGGCACGGAAAAGGAAACGGAAGGCAGTATGAAAATGCTCATTCAAAGCGCTACTCAGCCGATGGTCATCGATGCCGATGGACTCAACATTCTGGCAGAACACAGAACCTGGCTTGCCTTCCTTCCAGAAAACAGTATCCTAACACCTCACCCGGGCGAGTTTCAGCGCCTGGCTGGACATTGGAAATACGATCTTGAAGCCATTCGCCTGCAAATTGAATTATCGAAGAAATTCAGAATTTACGTCGTACTTAAAGGAGCTCACACTCGAATTTCATGTCCAGATGGAAGACTATTCTTCAACTCCACAGGCAATCCCGGCATGGCCACAGCCGGAAGCGGTGATGTGCTTACAGGGATCATTCTTGGCTTGCTTGCACAAGGCTACTCTGCGGAGCAAGCATCTTTACTGGGCGTATACCTTCACGGTTTATCTGGGGATCTAGCTGCGGAAGATCTGGGTCACGAGTCCCTCACCGCCCCCGATATTAATGACTATCTTCCAAAAGCTTTTGCAGAGTTGAAAGCTTGATCTGGATTTAAGCAGCCAGGAAGAGCTGAACAATATTTCATTCAGCGACTTTAATTAATGAAATGAAGATCCTCCTTACAGGTGCAACAGGGTATATCGGTAAACGTTTATTACCAAAATTGATAGACGAAGGTCATGATGTGATCTGCTGTGTGAGAGACAAAGCTCGCTTTAATCCGCCCGCTTCACTTGAAGAAAAGATCAAGGTCATTGAAATAGACCTGTTGGAAGCTGAAAGTCTGACTAAGATCCCAAATGATATTGATGTAGCATATTATCTCGTACATTCCATGTCCGAGTCCAAAGATTATCAGGATCTGGAAAAACGTTCTGCTCAAAACTTTCGCGATAGCATTTCCAAGACAAAGGCGAAACAAGTCATCTACCTAAGCGGGATCGTCAATGAGTCTGCACTTTCAGAACATTTGAGATCAAGAAAACAAGTTGAAGACGAACTGAGTAAAGGCGACTATGCCCTGACCTGCTTTAGGGCGGGTATCATCGTCGGGTCTGGGAGCGCATCTTTTGAGATCATGCGTGATCTGGTGGAAAAGTTACCTGTCATGATTGCACCGCGGTGGCTGGAAACCAGATGCCAGCCTATCGGTATCTCAGATGTACTGCTTTTTCTCACCAAAGCATTAGGCGAAGAGAGAACATACCATCAGAGTTTTGATATTGGCTGCAAGGATATTCTCACGTATCGCGAAATGCTGCTCACCCTTGCAGAAGTCAGAGGACTGAAACGCAGTATTTGGACGGTTCCGGTGATGACACCAAAACTATCGTCCTATTGGCTCTATTTTGTGACCTCCACATCCTATCGATTGGCGATCAGCCTGGTAGACAGCATGAAGGTTGAGGTAGTATGCAAGGAAAATGATATCAATGAGATCTTGGAGGTTCAACCCATTTCCTACCGTGCAGCGCTAGAAAGAGCTTTTGACAAGGTAAAGAACAATGAGATCGTTTCAAGCTGGAAGGACTCTTATGCGAGCAGTGGCATCAATGAAAAGATCACCGATTTTATTGAGGTGCCAAGTTTTGGTTGCTTTAAGGACGTCAGAACCCGAATGGTAGACGATCCAGCAATCACCCTCGACAGAATTTGGAGTATTGGAGGTCAAACTGGGTGGTATTACGGTAACTGGCTCTGGAGGGTCAGGGGCTACCTGGATAAGTTGGTCGGAGGTGTTGGTTTAAGGAGAGGCAGGACGAATATCACCACGATCACAGCTGGAGATGCATTGGACTTTTGGCGCGTACTTTATGCCAATAAAGAAGAGGGCAGACTACTTCTCTTTGCTGAGATGAAACTTCCGGGGGAAGCCTGGTTGGAGTTTAAGTTAGACGGTGAACAACTAACACAAACAGCTACTTTCCGACCTCTCGGGCTTTTAGGCAGAATCTACTGGTTTGCAGTATTACCTTTTCATGGATTCATTTTTCAGGGTATGATCAATGAGCTTAGTAGGAAAGATTGAGATTAAAGAGTCAAGGGCTAGGATTCAGACATAAGGGATTAGGGTCTGAGGGTCTGAGGGTCTGAGGGTCTGAGGGTCTGAGGGTCTGAGGGTCTGAGGGTCTGAGGGTCTGAGGGTCTGAGGGTCTGAGAGTCTGAGGGTCTGAGGGTCTGAGGGTCTGAGGGTCTGAGGGTCTGAGGGTCTGAGGGTCTGAGGGTCTGTGGGTCTGAGGGTCTGAGGGTCTGAGGGTCTGAGGGTCTGAGGGTCTGTGGGTCTGAGGGTCTGAGGGTCTGAGAGTCTGAGGGTCTGAGAGTCTGAGAGTCTGAGGGTCTGAGGGTCTGAGGGTCTGAGGGTCCGTGAAGTTAGAGAAGTCCGAAAGGCCACTTCTATGCTTCGGCGTAAATCAAAAAGATCAAGGCAAACAATTTTCGGTTCTTAAAACCTGCAGCCAAATTACCTAGCCACCCAATTACCCAATTACCCATTCACCTAACTACCCATTCACCTAACTACCTACTTCACCGCTGCTTTTCTCAAACGATCCATTATGGCTATTCCCAAACCTTTCTCAGGAACAGCCTCAACAATGATCGCTTCTGCTCCGCTTTCTTCCAGGTCATGAAGCACCGCAAACATGCGGGTTGCAAACTCTGAGAGATCTCCATTTGGACTGAGTACAACCGATGTCATATATCGAGTTTGAGGTTCTGTTTTGAAAGCAACAAAGGCCACTTTTAATGGGTCCAGGTCACCAGGTTCTTCACCTGAGATGTAGAGCTCAAGTTTTGGACTGTAATGTGAGTCGAGCATACCAGGAGCACTGGGGTGACCAGCAGTTTGACCCTGAGTATGAAATGGGACAACTGCCTCGATATCTTCTTTGCTGTAAAAGCCTGGTCGAAGGATATCAAAGCCCTTATCATTCAGTTGAATGATGGTAGATTCCAGGCCAATTCGGGCATTACCCCCATCCAGGACCATATCCACTCCCGACAGTTTTTCAAGAACATGTTTAGACTCTGTAGGACTCAACATCCCAAACTTATTTGCACTGGGAGCAGCAATGGGGACGCCAGCCAATTTGATCAGTTGTTGAGCAATTGGATGATCGGGCATGCGAACTCCAACTGTTTCCAGGCCTGAGGTAACAATTTTGGGAATCTTATCAGACTTTGGAAGGATTATGGTAAGTGGTCCTGGCCAGAAAGCTTTGGCCAATTGCTGCACCCTTGGGTCGGTGTTGCGGCTCACCTCACGCAATTGTTTCAAATCAGCAATATGAACGATGAGTGGGTCAAAACTCGGACGCTCTTTCGTTTCAAAGATACGTGCGACAGCTTCAGGAACGAGGGCATTCGCACCGAGTCCATAGACCGTTTCTGTAGGAAAAGCCACTAGCTTGCCTTCTTTGATCAGTTTTGCTGCATGTGAAATTTGATCACTCATCTTTCCATCAAAAGAGCTGCAAAGGTGCAGCTTTCTGGAAATTAAAGATCAGAATGGGCTAATCGAAAGAATCAGTTTGACTGAAAGAGCAACTGACATTGGTAGCTATAGGTGCCTGGATTCACCCAAACGCTGCCAGAAGAGAATGTTTCCTCAAATTCAAAGCTCAGCAGCATTTCATCTTCCTGGATAAAAACGATGTCCAGGTGATCGGTAGGAAAGAAAATATGAAGCTCTTGATTGTCACCATAGTTGATGTTCTTATCCTGAAGGTCAAAATTGATACGACGTCCGTTTAAGTCCCAATCATAAACAGTCTCGGGATATTTGAACTCCAAAACATCAAAGGGGTCTCCGCTGGGATCCGTAGACATGCGCGACTCCCATACACTGAACTCCGATTGGATCAGTTCATTGTTAGTAAAACTCAGTTTCTTGGAGATACTCTCCAAATTGCGCAGATCAATGTCAGTAGCGGTGATGTGTTTTAGACTATCTCCCTCCTTAAGCTTGACTTCTGAATTCAAGATCAATGCTTGTCCATTCAGGTAAAAATCACGAATAGTCCAGGTTTTCTGATTTGATTCACCACCATAGATCAATTCATCAAGGTTCATTTCTTTGTCACAGCTACTTAAACCAAGCGCCAGCACGGCGACCACGATGACTGTTTGAAAACTGTTCATAAAGTAATGATCTGGACAAAGGACATTTAAAAAATCACGGTAAGGCCAAAACAGGCTTTATAAAATGTTTAAGTCTGCTGTCAATAGGTTCGCACTTTGGTTTGATACAAAAATGCAGAATCCTGCATTTCTTGTTTTTCCAGACTGTGGTATGCATAATTGAATCCCTGATGAAGGGCATAAGCGCCGTGCTCGCCATTTTTATTCAAAGCAAGAAAACCAACCTGAAACTTTTTAGAATCCTCTTGCTTACTGGCTATTCTATTCACCGCCTCAGCACAAGCTTGCATAGGGGTTCTGCCCTGACGCATTAACTCAACTACCAGAGCAGCTCCCGCGATCTTGATCACCGCTTCACCTTTTCCCGTTGCCGTAGCAGCACCTACTTCATTATCGACAAACAATCCAGCGCCAATTAAGGG